>CASBQE010000371.1 GCA_949127665.1 Synechococcales cyanobacterium PMM_0083 | reverse complement strand
TTTAATCCCGATGGCACCACGTTGGCAAGCGCTAGCTGGGATGGCACTGTCAAACTATGGAACTTGAAAAACCGCCGCCAAGGACGGATGCTAGAAGCCGAATCGGGGCGGATAAATGGCTTGGCGTGGAGCGCCGATGGTAAGAACTTGGCGATCGCCAGCGACACTCTGCAAATCTGGACACCTGCTTCTAGGAAAACCAATCCAGTTCTGCTGGGGCATACTGATGCCACGATCGCCGTTATCTTTGGACGCGACGACCACACCCTGATCAGCGCCAGTGGCGATCGCACCCTCAAACTCTGGCGTTGGAAATAGGCTCAATTTGCGTTAGCTTCGTTAGAAAAAACAGATTGAGGGCACGTTAAATACTACGTCTGACGAACTTTCTTTAGCATCGCTAATCTGTTGCATGGTGGAAATCAACTGCTATTACACAATTCTAGGACTCGCCCCTAGTGCATCTTTTCCAGAAGTTAAACGAGCTTACCGGAATCTGGCAAATATTTGGCACCCGGATAGAGTCAGTCAACAACCCCATTTAAAGCAGCAGGCAGAGGAAAAATTCAAGCTAATCAATGAAGCCTATCAATACCTCAAAGATCACCTATCTACGCCGACACTCCTCGACAGCGCCACATTTGCATCACAGTCTACGTCTGCATCACAGTCTACGTCGCCGTCAGCTTCTACCGACGTATCTACTAGGCACACTAGACCAGCGATTTACTACGACAAAGGAGCCGAACACGCTAAAGCAGGTCGTTATAAAGAGGCTTTGAATGATTTCAGTATGGCAATTCGACTCAATCCTAACTATGCTGAAGCCTATCGCTATCGAGGGTTTGCAAACTCAATGTTGGGATTTGAGTTAGGTGCAGAAGCAGATTTGCAGAAGGCAAAAGAACTTGGATTAAGAAAATCATCCACGGCTCAAAATACTTCAACCCAGAAACAAACGCCTGCTTCTTCAACTTCAACACCATCACCCACTGTGGAAAAAGCACCATTTCCTCAACCGTGGAAGTGTGTGCAAACCTGGCAAGAACACTCAGGCGCTATTACAAATATTGCCATCAGTCCAGATGGAAAAATGCTAGCAAGTAGCAGCACAGACAATGGGGTAAAACTTTGGAACCTGCGAACAGGTAAAGCATTTTTCACCCTGACCGGGCATACTGCTTCAGTTCAATCGATCGCATTTAGTCCCGATGGGCAAGTGCTTGCTAGCGCTAGTGATGATCACACTATCAATCTCTGGCACTTAAAAACTGGCTCGTTGATGCGTACTCTATCTGAACATACCCAAGCAATCTCAACGGTTGCCTTTAATCCAAACAGACAAACCCTGATTAGCGCGGGTCAGGACGGAGTAATCAAAGTGTGGAATCTATCGACGGGAAAATTTGTCCACAATCTTCCCTTACCGATGATTCCAGTTCGTGCGATCGCCGTTAGCCCTGACGGTCAGATATTGGCGATCGCTAACGGCGATCGCGCACTCATACTGTGGCATTTGCCGCTCAATCAAGTTCTGCGAACCTTAACGTGGGACAGTGACTTCACCTCTAACATTACTTTTAGCCATAGCGGTCGATATCTTGCTTTTGCCAACGCCGACCAGACTATCAAAATTTGGGATGTGCAATCAGACGCGATCAAACACATTATTTCTGCCCACTCAGACTTAATAAAAGCGCTGGCATTTAGCCCCAATGAACAAATTCTGGCTAGTGGCAGCAAGGATCAAACCATCAAACTGTGGAACGTGGAAAAAAGCAAGTCATCCGATGCTTTAAAGGGTCATCAAGACGCAGTGAATTCAGTTGCATTTAGTCTGGATGGTCAAACTTTATTTAGCTCCAGCTTCGATAAAAGCATCAAACTTTGGCGTTGGGAATAAACTTATCCCATGCCAGGAATTAATCCACCGCTCAACCGACTCATTGCGGTACTGGCGATATCAGAATAGCGAAGCTGACCACAGAGAATTTGCCCAAAGGCAGCCGTTGCTCTGGGTCGCTTAATGCCTTTTTTATAGGCAAGCCCCGGAAATCGATAAAAAGCTCCGGCAATGCGTTGCGCCCAGAGCATTTCGTCTCCCCAGCGATCGTGAATCGTTTTGGTATAGTTTTCTAGCGCATTTGATTTGCCCACCAGCGCTTGGTCAATCGCTTCTGCTGCCTTCACACCCGTAAACATTGCCGGACGAACCCCCTCGGCGATGAGTGGATCGACCATGCAGGCTGCTTCTCCTGCCAATAAAGCATTTTGCGTGTGTAGCTTTTGGTTGCCATCCCACAAACAAATCGGCTGAACAAACTGCTGACAATCCGCCGGATTAATCCCCGTTTGCTTGGCATAGTCTGCCATGGTGACGTGCAAGTCCGACGGCTCGTTTCCGCGAAAAGTTGCCCCCGCAATCGAGCAGCGATCGCCCTTGGGAAAGCTAGAAATATATCCATTTTTGACCATGCCAAATTCAAACTTGGCAATCATCGGCTGGTTTCCCGCAGTAGGAGATTCTAGAATCGTTCCCATTCTCTGCTTAGCCTGCTTGAATCCTAACCAGTGCCGCATCGAGCCAGCGGCTCCATCGGCGGCAATCAAATAGTGGGCTTCAATCGTGCCGTTTGCGGTGCTAACGTGCCAGCGATCGCCCTTAAACTCAATTCCTGTGGCGGTGATGTTATCTCGCAGTTCCACACCTTGCGCTTGCGCCTGCTGCACCAAAAAATGGTCAAAGACATCCCGCTGCACCATCCACATCGGCTCCATGGTTGCTAAACGAGCTTCAATCGGATCTCCAAGCTTCCAGGTATAGCGCAAGTTTTCGACCTTACCCGCGATCGCAGGTGAAAAATCAAAATCAAACCACTGGGCAACTTCAGGAGAAACTCCACCAGCACAGGGTTTGTACCGAGGGAGCGCCTGTTTTTCTAGCAAAATTACTGAACGTCCACGTTTTGCCAAATGATAGGCGGCAGATGCACCAGCCGGTCCTGCTCCCACAACGACACAATCAAACGCCATGCTGGAACGCTCCTTGAGTAACTTAACTGCAATGTCTTCCGTCAAATTAACTTATAGAGGCTCTATCAAACAACAAATTACAGCCAGAGTTATTTAAAGCTCTATAAATAGTCTGTTTTTTTAGAGATGAACGACCATCCGAAAAAAGATTGCTGACTGCGATTCACCTCAAAAGGTTGCTCTGACTAGATTAGAAAAGCTAGTAGATTTACAGGGATTTAATAAAGGAACTTTATATTCTTGGATTTTTCAGGTTTTTAAGAATTTTGCAACGAGGAAAGTATATTGCCCTTAAGCCCTTTTTTGAATGGGTCACGGTTCAAAGTTGGCAGGGTTTTGGATTGCTTGGGCGATCGCCCGCAAAGTTCAACAATTATACGGAATCCAATTATTTCTAAGGCTTCTAGGATAGGTTCATGAAAAGTTCATAAACATAAAGAATTTAGTCATAAAGAATTTAGTTTTCCCCATCGAAGAGGATGTTAAAGATGAACTGGCAAGTCTGTATTCGCTATCCCAACGGGCAAGAGAAAGCAATTTGCTCCTTTCAAAATCGAGAAAATGCGTTGAAACGGATTGATGCCATTTACTCTCAGGGCTACCCCATGCATGTGGCATATGTGGTTCGACCGATTCAGCGCATCGAAGTTGCACGATGCGAAAATGAACCGCTCAGTCATTTGCAGATTGCTTGAGTGATTTCATAGTTCATTCTATGAACATCAAAACCTATTCAAAAAAGTACGTTCACCGCCTCTTTGAATAGGTATGGGGTGGAAATAAGAGTTTTAGTGAACAGAGTTGCCTGCTTGCTCAGGTGAGCCTAAACCGTTGTTATGTCCTTCTCTTTCGCCGCAAGCACTTCCTCTACTCTTGCCACAAATTTGTCAGTCATTTTTTGAATCTTGTCTTGAAGATCGCGGGATTCGTCCTCAGAAACTTCGCTGTTTTTTTCCTGTTTGCGAACTGCATCAACTGCATCACGCCGGATATTGCGAATGGAGACTTTGCCTTCCTCCGCAAGCTTAGCGGCGAGTTTAACCAGTTCTTTACGGCGATCGCTGGTCAGTTGTGGAATATTCAAGCGAATCACAGACCCGTCATTGTTCGGAGTTAGCCCTAAATCTGACAGTTGAATTGCTTTTTCGATCAGGCTAATGCTGGTTCGATCAAACGGCTGAATGGTAATTGTGCTGGCATCAGGAATGTTAATGCTGGCTAAAGATTTTAGTGAGGTAGACGCTCCATAGTATTCCACTGAGATGCGATCGAGTAGAGAAGGGTTGGCGCGTCCGGTACGAATGGTGTTAAAAGACCGTTGAGTTGACTCAACCGCCTTTTGCATATGATCTTCAACTTCAGCTAACTTCACAAAGACCTCCGACAAGGGTTCCAATGGGATCTCCCATCACCGCTCTACGAATGTTGCCTTTCACTGAAAGGTCAAACACGATGATAGGAATATTGTTCTCTTTACATAAGGATATGGCAGTAGCGTCCATTACCCGCAAGTCTTTGTTGAGAATATGAGCATAATTGAGTGTTTTGTATCGTCGCGCATTTGGATTCGTCTGCGGGTCTGAATCATACACGCCATCTACTTTAGTCGCTTTGAATACTACATCTGCGCCAATTTCAGCCGCTCGTAAGGCTGCGGTAGTGTCAGTAGTAAAGAAAGGATTGCCCGATCCCGCTCCAAAAATGATGATGCGACCTTTTTCGAGATGACGAATAGCACGTCGTCGGATGTAAGGTTCTGCAATCTGCTGCATCGAGATCGCAGTCTGCACACGGGTGGGCACTTCCATTCGCTCTAAGGCATCTTGCAGAGTCATGGCATTCATCACGGTGGCGATCATGCCAATGTAATCAGCGGTCGCTCGATCCATGCCAGCAGCAGCCCCCTTAATGCCGCGAAAAATGTTGCCGCCACCAACCACAACTGCAACCTGCACCCCATTTGCTGTAACATCTGCGATTTCTTCGGCAATTCCCTGTACGATGTCTGGATCAATTCCATAAGCTAGGTCGCCCATCAAGGCTTCACCGCTTAGTTTCAGTACTATCCGTTGATAAGTTAAGCCCATGAGGTGTCAATTGCCTTAAATACCTTCTTAAGATAGTCCCTAGAAAATCACTTCGTCCACTCATTGACCGCAGTCAATTTTTTCAGAATCGTTTAAGTCCTTAAGTTCGCCATTTAACCGAACAGCCAATCGGTGGCGTTGAAGTGGGTGTGACTGGAGTGCCGCTGAGAATTTGAGCGATCGCATCTCGAAGATAGGTTACCTTCACATTGCTGGCATCTTCTGCATTATCATCCATGCGTCCGCTATAGCAAAGAACGCCATGATGATTGAGTAGAAAGATATGGGGAGTCTTTTCTGCACCAAAGCTATGGGCGACATCCTGAGTCACATCCCGGAGATAGGGAAAATTCAACTCGTTGATTGTCACAAATGCCTTCATGTTGTCAAAACTGTCGGCTGGATAGCGGTCTGCATCATTAGGGTTAATCCCCACCAGCGTAAATCCTTGATCCACGAAATCAGCTTGCAGTTGTTTGAGCCGCTCTAAATACATATGTACGTAAGGACAGTGGTTACACATAAACACCACGCCGACTGCCTTAAACTGCTCTAAGTATCGAGATAAGTGATGTACAGTTTCATCGGCACCGGGCAATTCAAAGTCTGGTGCGTAACTCCCGATCGCGGTTCCCATCTCCATAACTGTGCCCCTGTGAATGAATGAAAAACTAATTACCAGCCTTTGGCGATCGTCTGATAACCAATTAACTTATAAACCAATTTAGCAGCCGTAAACTCTGAAACGACGGAATCTGCGATCGGTGCCAACTCCATCACATCGCAGCCAATCACATCATGAGTCTCAAATATCCGCTGTAAAAACACCAACAATGCAAACCAGTGTAAACCGCCGGGTTCGGGTGTGCCCACTCCGGGCATCAACGTCGGGTCAATTCCATCCAAATCAATGGTGAGGAACACTTTCTCTGTTTTGATGCCTGCCCACGCCCGTTCCATCCAATCGGGCTGAAGCGCAATTTCTCTCGCCCGAATCACCGTTAGCTGTTTTTCTCGAATCAGGTCAGCTTCTTCTTTACAAAGGCTGCGAATGCCGATCTGCACGGTGGGCAAGCCCATATCGACTACGCGGCGCATGATGCAGGCATGGTTGTGAATTGAGCCTTCGTATTCATGGCGCAGGTCGCCATGGGCATCAATTTGCACCACGGTAAACGGTTCGCCAGGATTTGCCTGCCGATAAGCTTCCACAATGCCCGTGGTGATGCTGTGTTCGCCGCCTAAGGAAATGATAAATTTGTGATCAGACAGCAGCTTACTCACTGTCGCCTGAGTCACCTTCAGCATTTCTTCTGAGGGCATCAGGGCATTATTGCGGGTGTCCGCGATCGCGTCGTGGGTGTGAATGCCGACCGTCCACAATTCGCGATCGTGGTCATCGTCATAATATTCCACTTGCTGAGATGCATCCAAAATTGCGGCGGGTCCATGTTCGCAGCCCCGCCGATAGGTCGTAGTCGCCTCAAATGGAATCGGCAAAATCACGACTTTGGCAGCATCGTAATCTGCGGCAACCTCTGCCCCTAAAAACGGTAAAGAAGATGTTAACGTTTGCACTGGGCTTCTCATAACATAGTGACTTTCTCAATCCTGACACGATTGAGGCATCCATTGCCACTGTGAAGCCACTGTGAAACCATCCAGAAGCGAAACCATCTAGAAGCGGAACCATCTAGAAGCGATATGCAACCGAATCAACGGTGATTTGGCTTAAAACTCAGCCTTCATAAAGCATGGGTAATCAGGCTAAACGGGTAGAGCAGCAGCTACTACTTCCGCCCCGCTAATTGCCCGTTAACAGCATTCAGCACTCGCCGTTGCTTAAGCCATGCCCATCGTTCAATGTCTTCATTTGTGGCAACCGCATTTTTCAAGAGTTTCGAGGAATCTTGCAGAAATTTTCGCCTTTCCAATCGCTCTTGAACCGTGGGATCGTCGCTCGTTCTGGTAGTAACCCTTTTGTTGTCTTGCATTTCGGTGACCTCAGTTGCCGACCCCATTGAAACGTTGACATCGATCGCGGTTTTGTAGAGAGATGCTGCGCCTGCAACACCAGTACGCGACTGAGAAACGATTGTGAGGTGGTTGAGGTCGTAGCATCGACCATTCGGCATTCGGATGTAAGAAGGGAAACTTGCACAGGGATTCGCGTTGACAGGAAGCGCAAACAACTGCAAGGCAGACAAAAAGACTGAGGAGATGACGACTGACGGTGCAACCGAACGTAAGAATTTCATTAGCTTGACCAAATTGTTGTTACTTAAATAGTTCCCGGAATTACCGGAATGAAGATACACCGACTGTTAAATGTCATCGTTTCCTAACAAAAGAGAATGTGACGTAGAAGCCCCTCCTGCTCAAAGATGGAAACGATAGACCTCAAAAGCGCGGCGAAATTCTACAACGCATTGCCCCATCAGAACATTGCCTCGAATTATTTGCAGGCTCAGACATCAGATTTAGAGTGCCCGATTAATATCTGAGCGATCGCCTTAATTACGTTTACTGAAAAGCAGAGTACTATCCGGATTCGGCTAACCCTGCAAGCCAGTTAAGCCGCTAGAAGTCAAATATTTTCAAGACCGTAATCGGTTTACTGCTTGACTCGCTTGCTTTGTTGGTGCGGCTGATTTTTCACCCACACTCCTGGCAACTTCTACGCCGTTCTCTTCCAAAATCACCACAGGATTGGCACCCGCGCCCATTTCAATTCGTTTCACCAGCACTTTGCCCCCAGAAATCCGTTGCCCAACGCCAACATAACGACTGCCTGGGTCACCGGGCACGATTACAATTGCCTGCGGAGATCTGCCAACAAC
>CASBQE010000370.1 GCA_949127665.1 Synechococcales cyanobacterium PMM_0083 | reverse complement strand
GATGATCGGTTTTAGCATAGGTTTGGCGATCGCGGTTTCAGCATTTTAACTATAGGCTACGGTTTAGCCGACCTGCCAGCATGATTTGCCGGGGCGAATATGTAGAGGTGTTTCTACTGACCATTGAGTGGCTAGGACGGGCTTACACTATAAAACAGGTGATTGAAATGATTGAAATTATTTAATCGCGCCAATGGTTGAACCAATTCCAAACATTACACTGCCCCCTGCCCAAAACCCCGAACAGGAAAGGGAATGGTTGCAAAGTGCGCTGCTGACTTGGCTGGACACCGAATTTTTGCCAGAACAGGTGAATCAGCAGATTGCTAAACGCGCTGCCCAGATTTTTATGCGTCAACGGATGGAAGGCGAAAACGATTTAATCTCTTTAACAATGGCAATCGTCACCGAAATGGAAGCCTTTGATTTCTCCAACAGTTTTTATGGACAGTTTGCGATCGCCAACGCCGTCAGCGATCTCCTGCTAGACAGTTTGGGCATCGATCGCTGCTGCGGACAGTGAGCGAATAGTGAATGATAAATAGCGAATGATGAATAGCGAATGGCGAACTCAAAACTGAAACTCAAAAATTGAATGTCAATTGATTTTTATCCGCCTCGTCGTAATGTGCCTTTCGTGCGGCTGATTCAAACGCTGATTCCCATGGTTGCCTCTTGGGGCTTTCAACTGGATTTAGAGGTGGAATATGAAAGCCTCAATCAGTTAATAGCCCTGCGACACGATCGCGTGTTGCTGTTGCCCAATCACCCGACTTTTCATGATGCGATCGCCATATTTTTGCTCTCTGGCAGATTAGGGCAAGCGTTTTATTATTTAGGAGCCTATGAGCAATTGCAAAGTAAGCTAGGGCGTTTTTTTCAGGCGATCGGGTGCTACTCGGTTCGGCGCGGCTTAGCCGATCGCCCCAGCATTATCCAAACGATGGAGCTATTGGCGCAACCCGCTTGTCATTTGGTCATTTTTCCTGAAGGGGGGTGTTCGTTTCAAAATGATATTGTGACTCCATTTCGGGCAGGCGCAGTGCAGCTAGCATTGCAATCAATCAACCGGACGATAAAGCAAGGAAATCCCCCTCCCGATCTTTACGCCGTGCCAGTCAGCATTAAGTATCGCTACACCCAAGATATGACGGTTGTGATTGAAAAACTATTGAGTCAACTTGAACACAAGCTAGAAATGGCAACGCAGTTTGACAATTATCAGCGGCTACGAGCGATCGCCGAAAAACTGCTGATTCAGCTTGAACAAGAATACGGCATGACGACTGACTCGACCTTATCTTGGGATCACCGCATTAAAACTTTCAAAGCCTACGTTTTGCAAACCTGTGAGCATCAGTATGGGCTGGCTTCAGCCGCAACCGACCTCGATCGCGAGCGCGTTTATCGAGTTTTGAACGCAACGTTGACCACGGCAGAGCCATTAGAGGCTAGCGGGCAACCCGATCGCCCGTGGACAGTTGAATTCGTGGAGCGATCGATGAGGCGCGTCCTGAATTTTGATGCCATGTATGATGGCTATGTGGCAGAAAATCCCACACTAGAGCGGTTTATGGACACTCTGATCCGGCTGGAGCGAGAAGTGTTCAACATTGATCAACCCGCTCCAAAAGGTCATCGCGTGGCAACCATCAAAATAGGCACTCCAATTAATTTAAAAGACTCACTTACAGCGTTTCAAACCACTAAAGCAGCAACCGTCGATCAACTAACGCAAACGATTCAGCGATCAGTTCAAACCAACCTAGACTTGCTGAATCAATCTCGATAATTTCAACTGTTTTGTTTGGCGGCGATCGCGGTTGTGGTGAAACGAGATCGCTGCGAGTGAATAGATGACGTGTACTATTACCTAAATTGATGCATGGCTAGATCGGAGAATCCCGATGCGCTTGGGCAAAGTTGTAAAGTCAAACTCCCACTGTGACTACATTGTGGAACTGGATGATGAAACCAGTCCAGAGAATCTGCCCAAGCCAACAGTGCGAAATGCTGGTGGCGGCTAAAACAACGACGGCAGGGAAAACCTAGACAAAAATAGCTGCATAGCACTGCCCAAAATGCCAATTAGCGCCTGACCAAAATTAGGTTTTCCCTTGTCTATTTTGTCTTCGGGTGTGGGCGTTTCAAACAGCAATGCAACTTTGGTGGCAACCTCTGCGCTTTTGGTATCGCCCTTCGCTTTAAACAGGCGTTCGGCTTCACGAGTATCTGCGATCGCCCCTTTGCGATCGCCCGTCCGCATTCGCGCCGCGCCGCGCCCCAAATAAGCGGGGGCAAAATCAGTTTGACGGGCAATGATTTGAGTGTAGTTTTGAATCGCACTCGCATAGTTTTGCCGCTGTTCATCTTCCAATGCCCAGCGATAAAAATCCTCCAGCGTTCCGACTGAGGTGGCAAGCCCCACGGCTCCTTGCAAATAAGCTCCCTCGGTAATCGCGCCCGTTACCGATGCCCCGGTCAAATACGATTTACGCAGATCCGCTCCAGCAAGATTTGCCCCAGTTAAATTTGCGCCAGTTAAATTTGCGCCATTGAGTGACGCTCCAGTTAAGTTTGCCCCACGCAAGTCTGCCCCTTGCAGATTAGACTGACTCAAATTTGCCCCAGCTAAATTGGCTTGGCTCAGGTTTGCGCCTGCTAAATCTGCAAAGACCAATCCGGCTCGGCTCAAATCACACTTGGGGCACTGTTTCGTTGCGATAAGTTGACGGCTGTGGTCTAAGTTTTCTGCATGAGCCGGCAAGGAGGTGCCAAGCACGGATAACAGCGCCGCAGTCATCAAGGTAGAGGATTTCATAGGCGATCGCCAATTAGTATTGATGCTATTTAAGCTCAACTTCCAATTTTTGCAACATCATACCCTTAACCTTTAGAGTAATGATTGAACCGCTTATGGCAGGTGTCCGATGTCAGGGGTCAGGTTCTGGGGGTGGAGAGGTTTATGGGGCTAGGTTTACGCTCTATTGCTTGTCCCAACCATTCTCGGTACTGCCCTATTAGGATTCGGGCTGATCAGGTCGAGTCAATCAGGATATTTCTGCTCAATCATGCAACGCAAACAAAAATTTCCCTATTTAGTCGGCTCCAAGTGGACAGCCCATGCCCAAGTGGATGGCTGGCGACATTTTCAAGTGACCAATCGAAAAAATCAGGGAATCTGGGTGTTTGCAGAAATGGTCGCTTCTTGTGATCCAAAAGTACGGTTTTGGCTGAATGCCAAGCTTTTGAAGGATAAAAGGCTCTGGCAAGCTGGATGGCGATCGCTCCAAGAAGAGTCAGAACTTGCGACTCAACCCTCAGCAAAGAGTCTTCCGCACTCCAAAGAAGGTGGATGACTTGCTGACAGCCAGCATACAAGCCTTTTATCGCACCACCGGAATGTTAGCAGCTTCTAGCTGAACTTTCTGATTAGGATAATCTGACAGCGACAGCGACAGCTTTTCCGCTTTATCAACCGATGCCATCGGCAACCGAATGATGCCTGCATAGACTTGATTATCGGCAGGCAACTCAGAGGGTAGCCCTTCCACGTTGGCACTTAACGTTCTACCTTGATCATCTTTAACTTCCAAAAAACTGTATAAAAATTTGACGGGAGCTTTATTTGCATTTCGCAACCCAACCGAGATGATTAAAGAATCGCCCTGTTGTTGAACCGATCGAATCTCTAAGGTTACATCTTCACTCTCTGTGGTAAGTGGAAACTTTGCTTGAGCCGTTGCCACCTTGCTAGGCGCAGCGGAAACGGGTTTTGCCGCCACTGCCGCCACTTTGCCGCCGCCAATACGAGTTTTAACGTTGGCAATAATCTTATCTTCTGGCAGAATCAACACTTCATCTTTTCGAGGAAGATCGCCTTTGCGATTTGCCAAATTGTTGGGTCGGGTGTCTGGCTGGGTAATGCCTTTTAGCGCTTCGCGCCCCAGACTTGTGCCTGCGATCCCGCTAAAAACTCCGGCAATCAGCATGGATGCCAGCAAGATGAGGGTGAGTCCGATGGTTGAGTTCCATTTCATGAGCGTCTAAGATAGCAGCGATCGCGATAAAGCTGACCCAATAGTTCAATCAGCAGAAGATTGCCGCAATCATGTCATAGATCGCCAACTTCTGAAAGAAATCTATGATTCAAAAAATGATGAAGAGTTCAGTTGCCAGAGAGGAGGCTGAATCCGAAAGCATAGAAATTAACATCTTAGTTTCTATGCTCAATACTACCAATTGCTGAATAGGAAATACTGAGTGAGGCTGAGGTGTCTTGAAAGAAACCTTTGCGAGTTCCCCGTTTCTAGCGAATTTGATGATAAGGTACACCGACCAGATGCAAAACGGTGCGGAACAAGAATGCTAGAAGATTGAGGGTGAGTCACACAGCAGCTAAATAGTGTTGTCCGTGCCCAAAATGTGTTCTAGATAATAACCCTTGGTTTCGAGAACATTGTGATTTTTAGTTTCGCTTTTCCATCGACTTCTGCTAGCCCTAACCACTTGGGGCAGGGTTTCATCCGTGATGAGATGGTCGGTGATAAAGGGATTGTGGTATAGCCGTTTGCCATCACTCGGACAAGTCAGGGTTAGTTCGCACCCATTGATGAGCAAAGGAGGCTGGCTGGCATCAATCGGAAGCTGAGTGAGCTAACGGTAAATCTCTTGGAACCGGATGCTGCGCGTGGCAGCGATCGCCAACTCAAAAAGATTGCTTTGCAGTCTGCCCGATTGAACCAAACTGACTGTAGGCAGAAATTTTAAGTTACTTTAAAGAAGCTCTGACCCGCTTTTTTCCTTTCTATAGTACCTCGATTTTTTCATGAATATTTTCAGTCAACTGTTGAATAAGCCTGCCCTTCCTTCTCCCAAACGGCAGCGCCGAGGGATTGAAATTAAGTCCTCTCGCGAAATTGAAACCATGCGTCAAGCTGCGAGGATCGTGGCAACCGTTCTGAAGGAGATTTCAGAGCGGGTTGAACCGGGGATGACGACATTAGATCTGGATGCCTATGCGGAGCAGCGAATTCGTGAAATGGGTGCGACTCCTAGTTTTAAGGGATATCACGGCTTTCCCGCATCGATTTGTTCTTCGATTAACAATGAAGTCGTGCATGGAATTCCCAATCGGCGCAAGGCGATTCGGATTGGCGATGTCTTGAAAGTGGATACAGGAGCCTATTTTGAAGGGTTTCATGGCGATTCCTGCATCACGATCGCGGTGGGCAAGGTTGCACCCGAAGCCGAACGCTTGATTCGGGTTGCCGAAGAAGCTCTCTACAAAGGGATTGAGCAGGTAAAAGCCGGCGCTTATTTACTGGATTTGGCAGGGGCGATCGAAGATTGCGTAAAGGCGAATGGGTTTACCGTCGTGGAAGATTTTACTGGGCATGGTGTGGGGCGTAATCTGCATGAAGAGCCGTCAGTCTTTAACTTTCGGACGAAGGAGATGCCCAATGAAAAGCTGCGGGCGGGAATGACGCTGGCGATCGAGCCAATTGTTAATCAAGGATCGAAGTATGTCCGCATTTTGGGCGATCGCTGGACTGCGGTTACCGTGGATAAAAAGCTGTCTGCCCAGTTTGAACACACGGTTTTAGTTACCGAAACAGGCTACGAAATCCTCACCGATCGCACCGCAGTTTAACTAAACTAACGTCATATTTTGCTCTAGATTCAGGCTAAGCTGGGAAATCACGGTTTCGCCGCCCCACACTTTTTCTGAGCATATGCACCTTACTCCGTTGAGATCATTTGCGATCGCCCTACTCATCAGCCTAAGCCTAACTTTCAGTCCATTGTTAACGGCTCCCGCCCATGCGCTGGTTCAAATCAAGCTCTCAGAAATTTCCTACCACGCCTGTTCGGCTGAAGTGGCAGAAGGGACGGTAACCAGCGGCAACGCAACGGCTGCTAGCTGTTACATTGTCACAGGCAAAACAGAAAATACATCGGGAAAACCCGTAATCAACGCCGATATTTTCGGGCGCATTTATGATGCAAACGATAATTCCGTCATGGAAAACCGCACTCGGCTCGGCTCCATTGAAACCGTTCCTCCTGGTATGAGCGATTTTGAGCTAAGAATTACTGTTCCAGCCAATCAGCCGCCGCCTCTAAAATTAGAGCAGTTCAAAGCTGCTGGATTTACTGGCAAAGTGAGACGCTAAAGCATTCTCTATTTTGAATTTGATCAAAATAAAGCCTCACTCATAAATCTATGAGCAAGGCTTTTTTTATCGTTTTGAAGTTAAACAAGAACACCATTCAAAACGCCATCAACAATCAGCTTGGCTACTACAATCAACCCATTTCTTTTAAGAAAAGCGGAAGGAACTCAAAGCTTGCTGAATAAAACTGAGTAGCAGAAATGCCAGCATTGGAGAAAAATCTAGACCCTGGAGCGGAGGAATAATGTTTCGAAAAATGTTGAGATAGGGATCGGTTAACTGGCTCAGGATTGAAAACGGTGGATCGAACCAGTTGACATTAGGAAACCAACTTAACAAAATTCGGATTAGCAGCAAAGCTAGGTAAATACTAACGAAGGTCGCTAGGGTAGACACCAACAGAGCAAGAGGAGAGGCGGTAGTCATAAGCAGTAATACTCGTAGTAGCGATTGTAGGGTGCTAGAGCGCTTTGCCTAACTTGCAAAACAGCCTGAGCGTAACGTCTTTAATATCTAGTTTAACATTCTACTTTTTGTCTGGGTTTCTTCGTGGAGTTAGCTTCGTGGAATTAACCTTGTCCCTAGGGCTTCTTGGAAATCGATTGTTCACTCGTATCACTGACTAAACTGCCATTGACACCTCCTAACTGCTGGCGCACATCGTCGATCGCATCGTTCAGTTGAGCAATTTTATCTTCCAAACTGCGACGCGCTGCTTCCATATCTGTTTGGGCAGCAGCAGGCTTAAATAAACCTTTGCGCTTAGTCGGTTTACCCTCTAAAGGCGTTGCACCTAGCACCGGATCTTCCGTTGCAGGTGAATTTTCAAGCTGCTTGGTGGCGATGAGTGCACCCACAACCCCGCCTACAACTCCACCCACAATGGTGCCCAGTAAAAAACCACCTGAAAATCCGTCTTGTTGACTCATTGCAAACCCAATCACTTGCTTTAGAGGAACCCAACCAACCATTATTCGTTCAGCTAGCGGCTGTAGCTTCAGGCTGACATTCAGTATCTCGTGTTTAGCGTATCATTTCATGTACCAAAGGTGCGATCGCCCGCATCTCCCAGTCCTGGAACGATGAAGCCTCGCTCATTCACCTGTTCATCAATGGCAGCAGTGTAAACATGCAAGCTGGGATAGGCGGCACTCAATTTTTGCAAGGCAGGTGGAGCCGTCACCACCGAAATGATCCGCACCATCGCCGGATCAATTCCCCGTTTGGTTAACTCTGCCATGACTGAAATAATCGTTCCTCCAGTTGCCAGCATTGGCTCTGGAATTAGAACACGGGTCTGAGGATCAAACTGATCGGGCAACTTATTGAGATAGCAACTAGCTTCTAAGGTTGCTTCATTGCGAACAAAACCCAAGTGGTAAATCGAGGCGAGGGGCAGCAATGTTTGAGCGCCGTCGAGCAATGCCAATCCCGCTCGCAAAATTGGCACCATTGCCAGAGGAACCTCTGGATCGACAAAGGTGCCAGGACAAGCAGCCAAAGGGGTTTCCAAAGTGACATCTTTAGTAGGTAGCCAATCGCGAATTGCCTCATAAGTGAGCCAGCGCCCTAACTCAGTCATGGAGGTGCGAAACAGCGAAGAAGGAGTCGCGGCATTTCGAGCGATCGCAAGCCAATGCTTAATTAGGGGATGGGGAGGAACGTAAACCCGCAATTGAATAGTCATAATCCCTGGTGTGGCATTTTGGCTGTAGGCGTTGCCTCATAATACTTCCCCTTGAAGGATTTTTGCAGGAGCAAATTTGGATATGCGATCGCCCGTATTTATTCTTGAATCAGTTTATTGAGAAGTAGTTTCAATATAGTTGACATTTAATATCAATAAACTTATATTGATTTCAGTGTTCTCCTCTCTGAAGGATCGGCAGGTGGGATTAGTCAGCGTTTGCAGGCTAATCCCATTTTTTTTACAAAACAGCCCAGTGTTTAGATAAACTGAATCCGCCAAGAGGCAGTTCCAGATACACTAAAAAGTAGTCATTGCAATCATTTGCCTGACTGCAATGTTTCATAGCGTACTCTTGTGTCTCCTAATTCGCCTGTGTCTTCTAGCTTTGAACTGCTTTCTAACTCCGCCAGTTCTAAAAATACAACTCTGACAGAATTTGATGTGATTGTGATTGGCTCCGGCATTGGAGGATTGGTGACTGCGACTCAGCTTGCCGTCAAAGGGGCTAAGGTGCTGGTTTTAGAGCGTTATGTGATTCCTGGCGGCAGTGCTGGATATTTTGAGCGATCGGGCTACCGCTTTGATGTGGGCGCTTCCATGATGTTTGGGTTTGGCGATCGCGGCACTACCAATCTCCTGACTCGCGCTTTGGCAGCGGTGGATATGCCGCTTGAAACTATTGCCGATCCGGTGCAAATTCACTACCACTTGCCCAACGAATTAGAGCTAAAAGTTCATCGCGACTATGAGAAATTTTTGCAAGAATTGAGCGATCGCTTTCCCCACGAACAGGAGGGAATTCGGCAATTTTATGATGAGTGCTGGAAAGTTTTTAACTGTTTAAATGCGATCGAACTACTGTCTTTAGAAGAACCTCGCTATTTAATGCGAGTGTTTTTTCAGCATCCACTGGCGTGCTTAGGTTTAGTCAAATATCTACCCAAAAATGCTGGAGACTATGCCCGCCAGTTTATTCGCGATCCTGAACTGCTGAAATTTATTGACATGGAGTGCTTTTGTTGGTCGGTGGTGCCAGCCGACCTCACGCCGATGATTAATGCTGGCATGGTGTTTAGCGATCGCCACTATGGCGGCATCAACTATCCCAAAGGTGGCGTTGGCAAAATTGCTCAAGCGCTCGTGCAAGGCTTAGAAAAACACGGCGGGCAGATTCACTATAAAGCTAGAGTCACGCAAATCGTTGAAGAGAATGGTCACGCAGTTGGCGTAAAACTTGCGACCGGTGAAACAGTTCGGGCAAAGCGGATTGTTTCCAACGCGACCCGCTGGGATACCTTTGAAAAATTGCTGCCGCCTGAAAAAATGCCTGCGGCTGAGAAAAAGTGGCAACAGCGCTATCGCAAATCTCCTAGTTTTCTGAGTTTGCATCTTGGCGTTAAGGCGGAGGCGCTCCCTTTAGGAACCGAATGCCACCATATTTTGCTGGAAGACTGGAACAAAATAGAGGCTGAGGAAGGCACTATTTTCGTCTCGCTCCCTAGTCTGCTTGATCCAAGTCTCGCCCCTGCTGGATGTCACATCATTCATGCGTTTACTCCCAGTTGGCTAGAAACGTGGCAGGGACTTTCGCCGACTGACTATGAAGCCCAGAAAGAAGCGGCGGCGGCTCGAATTATTACTCGATTAGAAGCAATCTTCCCTAATCTTTCTACCTATCTCGACTATCAAGAAGTGGGAACGCCCCGCACCCATCGCCGCTTTTTAGGACGAGACGATGGCACTTATGGTCCGATTCCGGTTCGCAAGCTAGCCGGATTATTAGGAATGCCCTTTAACCGGACGGCAGTTCCGGGGCTTTACTGTGTGGGAGACAGCACCTTCCCTGGGCAAGGACTCAACGCTGTCGCTTTTTCTGGGTTTGCTTGTGCCCATCGAGTCGGGGTTGATCTCGGTTTGTAGCTCGTGAAATATTTTGATAAACGCGATGCTTAATCGACAACGCGGAGTCGTCCGGCGCGGAGCAGTTCAAATACGCGATTAATCAGTGCTTCTTCGGTAGAGTTGAGTGTATTTCGAGAAAGCAGCATTGTCATAAACTGCTGTTGATCTACACGAGTAATCCGTCCAGAGGAAGTAATCTTATGAACCATTTGTTCAATGGTGGTAGTGATTGAGGTGCTTGCTTGCTTCATGTCTAATTAGCCGTGATGCATTTTAGGGTGTGGATTTTTGTGAGCTAGAAAATCTTGCTTTAAGGGTTAAGCATGATTTTTTTGACGTGTTTTTTATTGGTCAAAGTCTTAGCTTTGGAATGACTTAATGTTAGATAGGTTAATTGAATCTAAAGTTAAATTACATCGATAAATTTACTAAGTTGCAAACTCCGCGATCTCGCTCAGAATCGTAAATTCCACAGGAGATTCCAACGGCTTCAATGATGGATTAGGTAGATACTAGGAATCCTGAGAACTTGATAAAACAGCGATCGCCGTATAACCAAGCTCCCAGGATTCGGAAAACTAACTAATTAGAAGTGGTTTGAATTTACTCAGCGGTTGCCAGTTCAGTGCTTCCACGATTTCGGCGGCGAGTCAAGGAGTTGAATAGCATGATGCCGATCGCCTTAATCAAGCTGCCTTCCAACTCTTTGAACATCGTCATGTTCAACCCAAAGGCATGATTCGCTTCATCCACAATTCGATCTGCCATTGCATCATCTACTGGCAAATCGTTCATTGCCTGACGATACTGGGTCTTAAAAGCTTTCTCATCAGCAATAGTCGGAAACTCATAAAAGTGGGTGCCTTCTCCATCAACCAAGTTCATGCCCCGTTGAGCAACCCCTTTCAGAATTTGCCCACCCGACAAATCACCTAGATAGCGGGTGTAGGAATGAGCAACCAGTAGCTCAGGCTGCGTATTAGAAATTTCTCGCAGACGGGCTATGTAGCTTTGAGCCGCCGCAGAAGGAGAAACTTGTTCACGCCAATTTTTGCCGTAATAAAAGCTGAGATCTTCCTCTAAGGGCGCTTTACGGTTTAGCTCTGGAAAGTAAATTTGAGAAAGAATCGGGTGATGTTGATGGCGCTCAAGCTCTTCTTCCATGGCAGAGTAGACGAAGTAGAGATTGGCAGCGAGTTTGCGATAAGACGTTTTTTCAACCGTTCCTTTTAAAAAGCAGGCAACAAATCCAGTACTTTCTGCCATAGAGTGCGACTTTTTAGTGCCTTCACGCAGTTTGGTTGCTAAATTACTACTCATGTTAAATCGTCTAGCCTATCGTTAGTTTTCAGGTGCAGAAGTGTTCTAAGACGCTAAAAAGCCACCTAATTTTTTACGGTAGACCGATTTGATCCGTCTTTTTATTAAAAATTTTGAAGTCAAGGTGCTAATTCACAAATGCTGCTCAAAGTAAAAGCTAGCTTTAGAGTTCTGGACATTAATGAAAGAACTCGATCGCCGCTTTACTTGGCAATATTTCAGCTTTATTTGGCATCATGCGGCTCTTAGCAGAGCTTAATAATTTGTAGGAAATCTTTCAGAGAAAGCTACTCCTCGTTGGCGACGACTTGCGGCAAGCCCATGCTGTAATTCATGACGCGAGATTCTAAGTTGTAAGAAATTGCGCCCTTTTGCAGGAGCGATCGCACAAAGTGTTCCAAATCTGAGCCGATACGGCGAATGTTGTAATCTGTCAAATCCGCGTCACTATAGGCTTCTACGCCCTCATCAAACTTGCGATAAACCTGCTGTAAGGTGTCTTCATTCCAGTTAAACTCGTTATCTGGATCAACATCAAGCGTCAATACATTCTCGCTAGGAACCAGTTCATTATTCTCAACAGTGGCAGTGAAAATGTGGATATGGCGGGTTGTAGACTTTAACAGCATTGGAAGACCCAGACAAACTTAAGATTACGCCCTCAATTGTAAGAGTAATTTCGTCATATTTAGCTCTATTCCAACATTGTAGATTTCTGTAGGAATGATAAAGAATGCACAATTGTCATGGAGGATGATCTCCGTAGACCAGTATCAATCTCGCCAAGTGTACCCACGGCTTTGGACTTATGACGACCAATATCACTGACCAAACCAGTTCCTCTCTCCGTATCATTGGTTTAACTGGAGGAATCGCAATGGGAAAAACTCTGGTTTCCGAGTATTTGGCAACGACCTATAAATTGCCGATTTTGGATGCTGATATCTATGCCAGAGAAGCAGTTTTGCCAGATAGTTTGGTGTTGCAAAGCATTGTGGAGCGATATGGCTCTGGTGTGCTTTTACCCGATCGCAGCTTAAACCGTCAGCGGCTAGGCGAGATTATTTTTAGCAGTCCAGCGGAGCGGCTTTGGGTTGAGCAGTGCATTCACCCGTATGTGCGCGATCGCTTGGTGCAGGCTATCAGCAATCCTCCTCTAAACGATTCTCAGCAGTACCCGATTGTGGTGATGGTGGTGCCGCTGCTGTTTGAGGCGCGTATGACGGATTTGGTGACTGAAACTTGGGTCGTCATTTGCTCAGAAGCGCAGCAAATTGAACGGTTAATGAACCGCGATCGCCTAACCCTAGAACAAGCGCAAGCCCGCATCAATAGCCAGATGGAGATTACGAAAAAAAAGGTTCAAGCAACGGTAGTGTTGGATAACTCCTCAACTCCAGAAGAGCTATATCGCCAAGTCGATCGCCATATTGCTCAACCAGCTAGGGCAAACGGGCGAAAATGACTGAGCAATGTCTACTGAGCAATGTCTATTTTCATTCTTTTCCCCTTTTATGTTGCAGGGTCGATAGGATGGAATAGGATTTTGGCACAGTTTTGTTTGCAGCAAGCCTGATCGCGGTTTTTCCTTTCACCTTCTTTGTTGATAAGTATCCATGCTGCTGTTTCTGCGAATTGAAAATTTTGCCCTAGTGGATCGCTTGGA
The DNA here is from genome assembly GCA_949127665.1 of Synechococcales cyanobacterium PMM_0083. GTDB lineage: Bacteria > Cyanobacteriota > Cyanobacteriia > Leptolyngbyales > Leptolyngbyaceae > ULC077BIN1. The sequence goes on along the minus strand of CASBQE010000370.1, from coordinate 3,077 downwards.
ATGGGAGTTGGGCGCGGGGTTAACCGTGCTGACGGGAGAAACGGGTGCGGGAAAATCCATTATTTTGGATGCGATCGACGCGGTGTTGGGCGGCAAGGTGACCAGTCGTGCGGTGCGATCGGGTGCGGAACGCGCTTTAGTAGAAGCCACATTTCAGTTAGATACTGATTTAAGCGACTGGTTGAAGGAACAAAGCATTGATTTGACATCGACAGATGGGGCAGCGGGAACGCTGGTTTGCAGCCGAGAAATTGTTGCCAGCGGGGGCAGTCAGCGCAGCAAATCGCGGGTGAATGGAGTGCTGGTCAACAAGCAGCAGATGGAACACCTGCGCGATCGCTTGGTAGAACTGACCGCCCAAGGGCAAACCGTGCAGCTTGGGCAACCAGGGCTACAGCGCGACTGGCTAGATAGCTATGGCGGCGAGGCTCTACTTAAGACTCGCGAACAGGTGGGCGCTGCTTTCCGCGCCTATCAGCAAGCGGTGCAGGCATTGGAAAACCGCCGTCGCGCTGAACGGGAGCGTCTGCAACAATTAGATTTATTTGATTATCAACTGCGAGATCTAAATTCCGCAAACCTAACTGAGCCAGATGAACTAGATCAACTAGAGCAGGAAGCCAAGCGCCTCAGCCATAGCGTAGAACTTCAGCAGCAAAGCTATTTGGTCTATCAGACTCTCTATCAAAGCGACACCGATGCCAAAGCCTGTGCGGATTTGCTGGGACGTGCCGAGAAAACTCTGACCGACATGGTGGAAATTGACACTGAGTTGCAGCCGATTTTGGAACTGGTGACGGGCGCATTTGCCTCGGTAGAAGAAGCTGCACGGGAAATCAACGCCTACGGTGAAGACATTGAAGCCGATCCCCAACGGCTCAGCGACGTGCAAAATCGCACCTCCGAACTGAAGCAAGTCTGCCGCAAGTATGGACCCACCTTGGCAGACGCAATTGACTTACGCGATCGCCTGCAAACTGAACTCCTCGAACTCACGGGTGGCGGACAATCTGCCGAAGACCTAGAGCAAGCAGTCCAAGAGACTCAGCAAACCTTAGAAACGCGCTGTGCCGAGCTAACCTATCTTCGCCAAACTGCCGCCAAGGATCTCGAAAGCCGCCTGATTGGTGAACTGAAGCCCCTGGCAATGGAAAAGGTGAAATTTCAGGTGGGGATTGCAGCGATCGCGCCGAGTGCCCTAGGTGCCGATCAAATCACCTATCTGTTTAGCCCCAATCCAGGCGAGCCGCTGCAACCTCTGACCGAAACCGCTTCTGGTGGCGAAATGAGCCGATTTCTGTTGGCACTGCAAGCGAGTTTTTCCCAAGTTGATCCCGTGGGAACGCTGGTGTTTGACGAAATTGATGTAGGCGTGTCGGGACGGGTGAGCCAAGCGATCGCCGAAAAACTCTTCCAGCTTAGCCAGCATCACCAAGTCCTTTGCGTCACCCACCAGCCCATCGTTGCCGCCATGGCAGATCATCATTTTCGAGTCAGCAAACAGATTATCGAATCCAGTGAATCGGCTGATGAAATGCCCGCTGATAAAGGCACCAGCAAACTAGGCAAGTCCAGACGCAGCAGTAAAAGCAGCAAATCAGAACCGCTCAACGACATGCCCGATCAACCCATAGCCCCTACTCCTGTTGATGCAGTTCGGACTGTCGTTCGGATCACGCCACTCTCCACCGAAGATCGTAAGCAAGAACTTGCACTGCTCGCGGGTGGACAATCGGCTCAAGAAGTCATTGCCTTTGCAGAATCTTTGCTAACCCAGGCTGCCGTTATTCGACAGGCTCAAATGGGAGGAGGCGGAGACGCGATCGCATTTAAACCACCTACCAAATCCAAAACCACCCGCAAAAGCACATAGGGGATGCCTAAACTAGACATTATTCATGATGCAGTGAAAAATGTACTAGCGAAGGAGTCTGGAATATCAACTGCGTTCTGTCGATATTAGTGGGCGCTATCCATTTGTTCCTGCTCAATTTGGAGTTGTTGGAGTTGAGCAATCGTGAGTCCCGTCAATCGAGCGATTTGTTCCAATGAAAGATTGTCTTTGAGCATATTAAGCGCGATCGCTTGGCGCTCTTCTTCTCGCCCTATTTGCTCAATTGAGGTAACGTAACGCATCTTTCGCTCCTGTTCAAATTGTTTAAGTTCAGCCCGGAATACTTGCTTCAAGCCCTCTGGCAACTCCATCATCCAATCTAGGAATCGGAATAAATTCAGTATATCCTGCCGCTCATAGCCCTGCTCATACAACCGCCGGGTTAGCCGAAACTTCCACTCCTTCCGGGCTTCCGCATCATTGCGAGTTTCCTTGGTCTTGAGATGCGCCATGACCGCGATCGCAAAAGGATTTCGAGTGGCTTCTAACTCTGCCCAATGCGGCGCATAGTCCAGTAACTTGATCATCGGGAACTCAAATAGAACACGACAGCCCCATAATGAGTCGTGAAATGCTTGAGGTCGCCAAGTTTCACGCTCATCCCCCAAAATTGCTAAGCTGGCAACTTTTTGATTATATCGATCCCGCAAGCGGTAATAATACACAAACATGCGATCGCTAAAGTTACGGTCTTCTTGGCTTTGGATTTCGATATGCGCCAAGACCCAGGTTTCTTCTCCACTGAGTTTCCAGACTTTGATGAGTTTATCCGTTAGCCGTTTTCCTAACTCTGCATCACGCACCACTTGTTGCAATTCTTGATCCAGAAAGTCATAGCCTCGGCTCCAATCAATATCATCGTGAATTTGGGGAAAGAAGAACTGCATGAAGTCTTGAAAATACGCTTCCAGGATCTCCTTCCAAGGGCTATCAAACTCATCATGTGGCTCGGTCATTGGTTAGCTGAAAAATTACCGCCTTACTTTACCAGATGGATTGAACGCTGATGATTGAAGCGATCGCTTCCTCTAAATCACTTATTTTTCATGCTGCTGTTATCGTTGTCACTGGCATGACGGTCTATGTGCGGATTCGTGAAGGTAAGTTCTGGATCGAGGAAGATTGGACAGAAGAGGGCATTGCGACGGATCTAGTGCGTGCAGGGGTTCCTAAAGAAGATATT
>CASBQE010000369.1 GCA_949127665.1 Synechococcales cyanobacterium PMM_0083 | reverse complement strand
TTGGGCGATCGTCAGTCGTTTTGGCATGATGAGGATGAACCAATGGGTGTATTTAATGTAGCACTGTACTTCAAGGAGCCACCCTCGAAGCTACCCACAAAGTCTCCTTCTCCACGCTGCGAAAAGCTGTAACTGTGCGATCGCGGCGACGAGATAGAAACTGGGCAGATTCCCTTTTCTGGCAATAGGGCTGAACTGCTCCAAAGCGATCTCTGGGGGAAGCGTATTTGGGATAGGGCAATCTTCTACTCAATTGGAAAACTTGGAATCAGTTGATCGATTTCTATCATTAGTTGCATGGTTTCCTTGAGCGCAACCACAACTTTTTGATAATGCAACCCATCATCAAAGGATAAAGTGCGTTTGGCTTTTTTACGATCCTTGAGCCATTTTTCTAGCACTTGATAACCGCCGATCTTAAATTCCCAGACTTCGGGAGCAATGCCTTCAAAATAGCGATCGCCATTAATATAAACTCGCTGCTCTGTGGGTTTGTAGGTGACTTCAGTCACCGCATTGTCGCCATCGCCACCCATTTTAGTAATCAGCTTGTTGAGTTTTTTTGATTTCATCAGGTGCAATTCTACCAATGCCTCACCTTTTACACCCAAACTTTTGAACAATTGATCATTGCTGGTTAACGGTACACGGGGAAAGTCACCTTTGAGAAATTCAGCGTAGCGATCGCGATAGGTGGAGCTATGAAAGATAGCGTAAATATAATAAAAGATCGCTTCTGGTGTGGGAATGTAGCCAAGCTTCTCTCGAATGGCTGTGATGAATTCTGAAGATAAGTTTGGAGATTTTTCAATGAACAAACTGCCTTGTTGATTAGCAGTATCAGGATAAAGGTAGAGAGGAAAAACAGTTGCCGCTCCTCGTGAACAGGCAAAAGTACGATCAATAGCTGGAACATTAGCGACGAGGATATGCGAGTAAGGAACTGCATCTTGCATTTGTCTAATCAGTAAAAGAGACAAATTATCCTTAGTCATATTTTGTTGTAGTACAGTCCTAGGACGATCCATCGCTACCGTGTTTAGATAGGAAGAGCGACGATCAAAAGGACGATAAAGACAACTGAGCAGCCATTTTTCCCAATTTTCATCTTGCCGAATCTGCTCTCTTGCGGTTCTTATGTTCCAATCCCCACTATCTCTTAATCCATATTTACTCTTAATCTCACAATCAGATAAATTACTGTCTATCAATTCTTGGAATCTTTGTCTAACCTGCTCTAAATCGAAATCAATTGCAAAATTGTCTCGATGAGTTTGAAAGCCAAGTGTATTAACAGGAAAGATTTTTGTGGGCTGCCATCCCAAATCATATTCTTGCTTTGAGTCTTGATCTTGCGGATTAAACAAATATAGCGGAGACGTAGGTGCTATCTCTGTCCACTCGACTGTCGTAATATCATGCTCCAAAAGATAGCGATATTTATCTTCCCGCAAGCCCCACAGATCGGCATGATAAATCTTTGTCATGGGTCAAGCTTCTGTTGTGAAGGTGTACCAGGTTTCTATGGGAAGGTCGCACACAGATTGAATGCGTTGAAAGTCGCTGTCCGCAGAAACTAGAGTGAGATCATGTTGGAAGGCTATGGCAGCAATCCATAAGTCATGTTGGCTGAAACCAATGTCAACCAGCCGAGTTTTTCTGCGCTTGCTTTTTTCTTTTGGGGCAAACTCTCGCATTAAGTCAGCCTGCAATGTTCCATAAATTTCGGCAGTAATGGAGTTGATTTCATAGATTGAAATGTTTTGCAAAAACTCTGCAATACGGCTGCGATTACTCTCTTGTCTTTGGGAGTTTTCTGCCATGTAAATCAATTCGGCTTGTACAATAACGCAAATTGAAACCTGAGATTGTTCAAGCGTTGCTAGCCGAGCCAAGACATCTGGTTGATATTGAATTGCGAAACTACAGTGATTTGTATCCAATAGGTACATGGCAAAACTCAGGTTTCTTCGCCTACTTCAGGCTCTGGCTCATCATCAGTAGGAATATAAAACCTGCCGCGAGTAGCGTGTACCAACTCTAAACATTCCTCTAAGTCATCCCCTTCCCATTTACCGATTTTCCCTAATGTTTCTAGAACTGATGCTGCCGTAGAAGTTGGTTGTGGTTGAGCGATCGCTGAGGAGGAATGACGAGACTTGAGAAATAGAAGAAAGTCCAACACGCTCATCAACATTTCGTCTGGTGTCTGTTCAATTTCTTGACGTAGTTGATCTCGAATCGAGGGTTTTACGAATGGTTCCACAGATGGCTCTGTAGGAAGCTTCTGTGTATCAGGTTCCTGGGTTTGCATAGCATCCTTTATTAGCTAATAGGTTTAGGATATTTGACCATGATAGCCACTGCCACCCCTTGCTGAATATCAAACACATTTTTATCGGGGGAACCATCCGGCGCGACTTCTTTTTTCCTGCTGTTGCCGTGCAAATCCATTAGATAAATTTCATCAAAGGTTTTTTCTAAACTTTGGCGCATTCCGCGAAAGGTGGGGTTATCCAAATAGCCGTGATTGGTGATGAATGCCAGAATGCCGGAACCTGTTCTGTCAATTCGCCACTGCCCAAACCGAATAAATTTTACATAGTCATCTTGTAGCCATTTAGAATTGCGTTCTCCCAGCGGCATCCCGTCTACTTGATAATAATCACGCAGCAAATCACCGATCCATTTACTCTTGTTTGCCGAATGTCCTGAATAAGGCGGATTGCCTAAGACCACCATGACGGGGGCATCGCGTTTGATTTCTGAGGCTTCATTTGCTTCCTGTGCGACAAACTGACCAAACAAGATCTCTGACTTTTTCATCGCCTCATCCAACGTATTGGTCAGGTAAATTCCTAGCCGCTGTTTGCCCTGAAACTGGTAGCCAAGCTCCTGAAGTTGTAGACCCAGTTTGAGATGGGCGATCGCATAAGGAGCCATCAACAACTCAAAGCCAAACAGCCGATTCAGCAGATTGTCTTTCACATAGCTATCCCACTGGTTCGCCATGCCAATCTCTTCCAAATTGCGATAAATCTGCTTCACCACTTCATACAAAAACGTGCCCGTTCCTGTTGCCGGGTCAAGAATCTGCACTCTCGGCTTTTGCGTCACCGGATCTTTGGCGTTATCTGCTAAACCCAACGGCAGATCAAAGCGGTCTTTCAAAATCGCATCCACCGATCGCACCATAAACGACACCACAGGCTCAGGTGTGTAATAAACGCCCCGGCTCTTTCGCAGCGTTGCGTTGTACGCCGCCAAAAACGTCTCATAAAAATGCACAACCGGATCGGATTGACGAGTTCGCTGCCCAAAGTTTTCTAAAATGCTGCCCATCTCTACTTGAGACAGCAATTGCACCAGATCCTCGATCGCCCAATCAATCTGGCTAATCGCATCGGTTTCCACGATCGTGTTAAACAATCGCTTCAAAAACGGGTTCGTTGCCGGAATATAGGTGCCAGCCGTACGACGCGTAAACGTTTCACCGCCTGGGTTTTGAGCATGACCGACTCTCGCCGCAAACAACCCATAAGAAATTGTCTGAGCATACATATCGGCAAAGTCCGCATCATTCAAATCGGGCAACAACACCTCACTAAAGCCTTGCTTCAGTTGATGCAGTTCTCCCGTCATGCCTTCTAAGCCGAGAGCCGTGACAGTTGCCAAGCGAATCGCCTTCGTCAGCCTTGCCATTTGTCGCGCCAAGTCTTCAGGACTGCTGATGATCTCGCCCGTGTAGTTGAGAAACTGATCCAGCAGCGCCGTAATCTTGTCAGTAGCTCTAGCTTGCAGCTTGTTGTCGGTGCGATCGCCTAAAACTTCTTTCTGTCTGCGCTTGCCATCCACATACCAGCGAAACTCTAGATAATTGGTCAACACCAGATTAGGAAACGCTTCTAGATAGCGCTGCAATTGCTCCGTCTTTTCAATCTGATCCAGATCTAGCCCAATATCTTTTGCTTCCACATAGCCCACCAGCAAATCGCGCCGCTTGACCGTAAAGTCTGGAATCCCTGCCTTGTTGCCTTTTTCCTCAATCACCGCATCAACCCCATCAGCGGGATTATCCAGCAAATCTTTCAACGCTGGATAATGGCTGCGCTCACTGCCTTGTTGCAGATTCTTTTGAATTGCCTTGAGATAAGCATCAAACAGGAATGGCATTGTATGGCACTACGAAACGGTATAAGAAGTTCGCCTGCCTCGAAGTAACAAAGGGCTTGAGCGCCTCGTTCTAAAGGATGGGCCTAGAGCGATCGCCTTGCGTAGGGGCGAAGCATTCGGCAGATAATCTCTCGAAAACCCCGAAAAATCGTTGCCCGAATGCTTCGCCCTTACTTCGCCCTTACAGGTTTTGGGTACAACCACACCTTTTAAGACATCCTCTGAAGGATGTGCGTAGAGCGATCGCTGCAAAAATATTCAACTGGAGTGTCCAACCATTTTCATTTTCACGCCATTGGCGGGGGCGAGGGTGACTCCACGGCGGCGGGGATATTCGGGTTTGGTGTCCGCCAGCGCCAAGTCGTAGCGTGTCAAAATCGTGGACAGCACCAGCTTCAGTTCTAGTTGGGCGAGGGCTTCACCAATGCAGCGCCGCACACCGCCGCCAAAGGGCAGAAATTCATAAGGAGAATATTGCCGTTCTAAAAAGCGTTCTGGTTTGAAAAGATGCGGCTCTGGGTAAAGGTCTTCGCGATGATGAGTTAGGTAAATGCAGCCGACGACGGCGATACCGGGTTCCAGCGGATA
>CASBQE010000368.1 GCA_949127665.1 Synechococcales cyanobacterium PMM_0083 | reverse complement strand
TTAGTTGACTCAATTTTGCAAGACTCGCAGCGAATTTATACGCCCTGTTTATCGCGCTTGGCTAACCAACCTTTACAGTCCAGTCGAAATTTAGTCATCTTAGATGATGCTTTGGAGCGCGATTTAATCGGAAACTACACGCCAGCAGTGACCATTCCTGCCAGCAAGGGCTATCGGCTACAGCTAATCGATTGCCATACTCCCACCGACGCGCTGAATCGCTCCAGCACTCACCCACAGCCGACCTTGCTGCAACTCTTCATTCGTGGCAATCCATTTCGCGGTAGCGCCGGACTCAACCAAACCGCCCAAGACTGGCTGCAATTTCTGATTGACTCCGAGCAACTGCAAGCCTTAGTCATCTATGGCAGCCCCTATATTCTCGATCAATTTGTGCCAGCCTTGCCGCCCGATGTGCCCTATGTGTTTAGCTATGGACAAATGCCTCAGGCTCAGGCGATCGCCCTTAAAACGCTCTTTCCTGTGGAATAGAAATAGGTCATGCTTTCCGCTACGATAAGAGCTTTAAAGCGTGATTAAATCGGCAGCATGGGCAATACTTTCGGTCATTTGTTTCGGGTTACCACCTTTGGCGAATCGCATGGCGGCGGTGTGGGTGTGGTGGTGGATGGGTGCCCACCGCGCTTAGAAATTTCAACCGAAGAGATTCAGTTTGAACTCGATCGCCGTCGTCCGGGTCAAAGTAAAATCACCACGCCGCGCAAAGAAGCCGATCGCTGCGAAATTTTGTCTGGCATCTTTGAAGGAAAAACCACCGGCACACCCATTTCGATTTTGGTGCGAAACCAAGACCAGCGATCGCAAGATTATGACGAAATGGCAGTCACCTATCGTCCTTCTCATGCCGATGCTACCTATGATGCCAAATATGGCATTCGCAATCATCAAGGCGGCGGACGCTCTTCTGCACGAGAAACGATTGGGCGGGTTGCGGCTGGGGCGATCGCCAAAGCCATTTTGCGCCAAGCTGCCGGAGTAGAAATTATTGGCTACGTCAAGCGGATTAAAGATTTAGAAGGGGCGATCAACTCAGAAACCGTTACCTTAGAGCAGGTGGAAAGCAATATTGTTCGGTGCCCTGATGGCGAAGCGGCAGAGCGGATGATCGAGCTAGTGGAGCGCTTTCGAGATCAGGGCGACTCTTTGGGCGGTGTCGTTGAGTGTGTGGCGCGTCATGTGCCTAAAGGGTTGGGAATGCCCGTGTTTGACAAATTGGAAGCTGATTTAGCCAAAGCGGTGATGTCCCTCCCGGCAACAAAAGGCTTTGAAATTGGCTCTGGCTTTGCCGGAACGCTGATGGCTGGCAGCGAACATAACGACGAATTTTATACCGACGATCGCGGCACTATTCGCACGGTGACCAATCGATCAGGCGGCATACAGGGCGGTATTTCCAACGGTGAAACTATCTTGATTCGGGTTGCCTTCAAACCTACCGCCACCATTCGCAAGGAACAAAACACCGTGACACGAGCGGGAGAAGCAGTGACGTTAGCAGCGAAGGGGCGGCATGATCCCTGCGTGTTGCCTCGTGCAGTGCCGATGGTGGAAGCGATGGTGGCGTTGGTACTCTGCGACCATTTGCTGCGCCAGCAAGGGCAGTGTGGCGTTGTCTAATGGGGTGCCAACGATCAGGAATGAATAGGGATGTGCAAAGTTCTATCGTGATTCATCTACGATCGCTTAAAATTGCCGAGTTGTTGATCAGTCCATCATCATGAAATGGTCAGGATTGCTTAAAGCATTCAGTGGTTTTTTGGTGGCGATCGCGCTCCTAGTCGGCGGTGGATTTCTCGCTGCACAATATTTGATTACTCAATTTACGACCCCGCCGCCCAAACCGATGTTTGCCAACGACAAACCAGCGTCTACTGCACAGCCAGCCGCGATCGCCACCCCACCCAGTCCAAAGCCGCCACAGCCAACTCCAACTCCTTCACCAAAACCCAGTGGAGCAGGCTACCAAGCTAGAATCACCCTATCTGAGGGCTTGAATGTGCGGTCAAATCCTAGTGCGGAGTCTGAACGGGTAGGCGGCGTTGATTTTGATGAAGAAATAACGGTTTTAGAAGAATCGCCTGATCAAGCATGGCAGCGAGTACGAGGAAAAACTAGCGCTGTAGAAGGCTGGATTAAATCGGGATATACCGAACGGATCAATTGAGTTAAGAGAAAAGCCCCAAGCGATCGCTTGGGGCTTTCAGAATAAAAAAGCGTTTCTACAACACTTTACTAACCTGTTACGTATTCTTTAGGAAAAAGTACGCAACAGACCATTAAAGATATTTTTCCAAAGTCGTTGCGAGAGTGGTTTTAGGAACTGCTCCTACGACCATATCTACGCGCTGCCCACCCTTAAAAATCATCAGAGTAGGAATACTGCGAATACCATACTGGCTTGCGACAGATGGGTTCTCATCAGTATTTAACTTGACGACCTTAATCTTTCCCTCGTATTGAGCAGAAATCTCATCTACAATCGGTGCCACCATTCGGCACGGACCACACCAGGGAGCCCAAAAATCAACTAGAACTGGAACTTCGCTTTCAAGAACTTCTTGTTTAAACGTAGAATCCGTAACTTGTGCGGCGGATGACATGCTCAAAAATCCTTGCCTAAACATTTTTTGAACATCCTACCATAGCCAGAAGAACCCCTTTTCAAACAAACTCTCAATATATAAACATAATTGCCGGAAGCAGCCAACGGTTGGAAGCTCCTTCCATCTCTTTTTAAAAAGGAACCGCCCGAACAAAGTTCAGGCGGAGTGTGGTGTGAGGAGTGAACGGAAACTTTCGTCTCCGCTCTCTTTATTGTAAGCGACCCAAATCATTTTTCCAGGGGTTGTGAAAAAGACCGAATAAAGTTTTAAGGATTAAGTTCTGGAGCCTAACGATCCTAATCTCTTCACCCTTTACTCTATTTTCCCATACCCAACTGCTGGGCTTTTTGATAAACTTTTCCTTCAGTCAGCAAAGAAGGGGCAATCACCACTTCAACCTGTTGCATTTCCTTGATGTTTTTTGCGCCAAGGGTGCCCATGCTGGTTTTCAGTGCACCTAGCAGGTTGTGGGTGCCATCATCTAGCTGAGCCGGTCCCCGCAAGATTTGTTCTAGGGTGCCTGTGTTGCCCACTTTAATGCGGGTGCCGCGTGGCAGAATGGGGCTTGGAGTTGCCATACCCCAGTGATAACCGCGACCTGGCGCTTCTTTTGCCCTAGCAAAGGGGGAGCCAATCATGACACCATCGGCACCACAGGCGATGCACTTGCAAATGTCGCCGCCCGTAATCAACCCGCCATCGGCGATAATCGGCACATAGTTGCCCGTGTCGCGGTGATAATCATCACGAGCCGCTGCACAGTCTGCGATCGCGGTTGCTTGAGGAATCCCCACTCCTAGCACCCCGCGTGACGTGCAGGCGGCACCGGGTCCAATTCCCACCAATACTGCTGCCGCTCCGGCTTTCATCAGGTTTAGCGCCACCTCATAGGTCACACAGTTGCCCAAAATTACTGGAATTGGCATTTCCAGGCAGAAGTTGGCTAAATCTAGTGGTGTCACTGCTTCTGGCGAAAGATGGGCAGTCGAAACCACGGTTGCTTGAATAAAGAATAGGTCGGCTCCCGCTTTGGCAACTGTTTCACCATATTTCATGGCACCAATCGGAGTGGCACTCACCGCAGCAATGCCGCCCTGCTGCTTAATCTCCTGAACTCGTTGAGTGATCAGTTCAGCTTTAACGGGTTCTGCATACAACTCCTGCATGAGGGTGACAAAGCCATCATTGCCCACCGATGCAATGCGATCAAGAATGGGATTTGGATCAGCATATCGAGTTTGGATGCCTTCTAAGTTCAGCACGCCTAATGCGCCCAGTTGAGACAGATGCACTGCCATATCAACGTCTACAACCCCATCCATAGCGCTAGCGATAATGGGAATTTCTCGGTCAATGCTGCCAATTGTCCAGTGGGTATCTGCTAGAACCGGATCGAGGGTTCGCAATCCTGGAACGAGTGCAATTTCATCAATGCCATATGCTCGACGGGCGGTTTTGCCCCTGCCAATTTGAATATCCACGCTCTTTTGCCCAAACCTATTTAAGCTAGACTACCAAATTTCTAAGTTTGAGTGTTGGACACAGTCATGTCTAAAAACTAAAAGCGAGCGCCCAGCATCCACTTCCTAAAGAGGCTTGAGCGATCGCGATCTAGCTAAATTAAAGTCGGCTTAAAGCGTGGGTGTTGCAACGGGCAGTTCTCGATAGGATTCTACGATCTGCCGAAACTCGTCGCCTTCTATGGTTTCTTTGTCGAGTAACACCTCAACTAACCGATCCACTAAGGCACGATTCTCTCGAATCACTCGACGGGCTTCTTGATAGCAACGCAACGCAATTTCTCGAACCTGGCGATCGATTTGGGTAGAAACTTCCTCAGAGTATTCCTGACGCGGCATCATGCTTCGCCCCAAAAAGATTTCGCCACCCGGACTTTCTAAGGCAACTAAACCCATATCAGACATGCCGTAGCGGGTGACCATTTCTCTCGCCAGATCAGCAACGGCTTTAATGTCGCCGCTGGCTCCGGCAGTCACTTCTGCCGAACCAAAAACCTCTTCCTCGGAGGCGCGTCCGCCCAAGGCAATCGTGATGCGATCAGTCATCCACGATCGCGTATACAATCCGCTGTCGATCATTTCTTCGTTAAACGACTGTTGGGCAAAGCCACCCACGCCACCCGATCGCGGAATAATCGTGACTTTATTCAACGGGTCAGAGTTTTTCAGCAGGGTCATCAGCAGAGCGTGACCGACTTCGTGATAAGCAATCAGGCGTTTTTTCTTGCTGTCTAGTAACGGAGTCAGCGTCAACCCAATCGTCACCCGGTCGATCGCATCGTCCACTTCCAACATAGAAACGGCTTCTTTGTGGCGGCGGGCAGTCAGAATTGCCGCTTCATTCAGTAAATTGGCGAGGTCTGCACCTGAAAAACCGGGAGTGCGACGGGCGATCGCTTCCAGCGAAATATCCGGCTCCAGTTTTTTATCACGAGCATGAACTTCTAAAATGCCAAGCCGACCGCTGTAGGCAGGCAAATCTACCGAAATTTGGCGATCAAAGCGTCCAGGTCGCAGTAATGCCGTATCAAGTACGTCGGGTCGGTTGGTTGCCGCAATGATAATAATGCCCGTGTTGCCTTCAAAGCCATCCATTTCGGTGAGCAACTGGTTGAGGGTTTGCTCGCGCTCGTCATTACCGCCACCAATGCCCGTGCCGCGCTGCCGTCCAACGGCATCAATTTCATCAATAAAGATAATGCAGGGTGCGTTTTCTTTTGCTTTTTTGAACAAATCACGAACGCGAGAAGCACCCACGCCCACAAACATTTCGACGAACTCAGAACCGGAGATGCTAAAAAACGGAACTCCCGCTTCTCCCGCGATCGCTTTGGCAAGTAAGGTTTTTCCCGTTCCAGGCGGACCAATCAACAACACGCCCTTCGGAATTTTTGCGCCAACCGCCGTAAATTTCTCTGGCTTTTTCAAAAAGGTGACAACTTCTTGCAGTTCTTCCTTGGCTTCCTCAATCCCTGCCACATCGTCAAACATCACTCCAGTTTTGGCTTCCATTTGGAAGCGGGCGCGAGATTTACCAAAGTTAAGCGCCTGCCCTGGACCACCCGGCGAATTTGCAGACCGGCGAATGATTAACAGCAAGCCCCCCAATAGGAGTAAAAACAACAGCAAATGGGCAAGTAACCCCATGACAGCACTGTTATCAGCGGAGGGCTGGATTGCCAAATTCACCTTATTGTCACGCGCTCGTGTAATCAGTTCAGGATATTTATCAAACAGGGGAACTTCTTGGGTCGCATCCTTTTTGTCTTGCTTTTCTAGTGTGACTTTGGCAACCTGTTGGACTGGATCAATCTCAATTTTGGTCACTTTGCCGTTATCAATGTTTACTAGCAGGTCGCTATAGCTCATGGGTTCACGGTTTGAACCGCCACTCGCGATCGCTGGGATGGTTAGTGTCAACCCTTGGGCAACGACCCACAGAGCTGTAATCAATCCTTTCGCAGCCGAATTGCGTAACGGAAGTGGTTTTGCCAATGTTTTAGTCCAGAATCCTTTCATACGGATCGCCTTTCTGTTCTCCAAGTTCTTTTTCCAAGGTTGCTTCCGAGGTTAGCTGTCTTGTCTTAACAGCCTTGTCTGAGCAGCTAGGTCGCGCACCTTAGATGTTTAGTCTAGCTTGCTTCTATTCTAGATGACTTGGGTTGTCAAGTCGGTAGGCGATTCTCCTGTACGGCAATCACCCGTATGAATGGAGGTGCTAGCCGATCCCCTAGTTGAGTCTCTCCTCGGTATTGTGGTCATATGCGGAAATTGGAAAAGAGGTTAAGCGCTCATGGCTAAGGTAGTTGGAATCGACTTGGGAACGACAAACTCCTGTGTGGCAGTAATGGAAGGCGGACAGCCCGTGGTTATTGCGAATGCAGAAGGTGGACGCACCACGCCATCAGTGGTGGCATATGCAAAAAATGGCGATCGCTTAGTGGGGCAAATTGCCAAACGCCAAGCAGTCATGAATCCTGAAAACACGATTTATTCTGTTAAGCGGTTTATTGGGCGGCAGTATAGCGAAGTTAGTCAGGAATCGAAACAGGTTTCTTATAAAGTAGAGCAAGACGGTAGCAGCGTTAAAATTGCATCCCCTGCGGCAGGTAAGAAATTTGCGCCCGAAGAAATCTCGGCACAAGTGCTGCGGAAATTGGTAGATGATGCCAGCAAATATTTGGGGAATAAAGTCACCCAGGCGGTGATCACCGTTCCTGCTTACTTCAACGACTCTCAGCGTCAGGCAACCAAAGACGCTGGCAAAATCGCCGGAATTGAAGTCCTCCGGATCGTCAACGAACCTACGGCGGCAGCCTTAGCTTACGGGCTAGACAAGAAAGAAAACGAAACGATTCTCGTCTTTGACTTGGGCGGCGGCACGTTCGACGTATCGTTGCTAGAAGTGGGCGACGGCGTGGTTGAAGTGAAATCTACCAGCGGTGACACTCACCTAGGCGGCGACGATTTTGACAAAAAAATCGTTGATTGGATTGCCACTCAGTTTCAAGCCTTGGAAGGGGTGGACTTGCGGAAAGACAAGCAAGCTCTACAACGTCTGACTGAAGCGGCAGAAAAAGCCAAGATTGAGCTTTCTAATGCTACTCAAGCAGGGATCAATCTTCCCTTCATCACAGCAACTCAAGATGGACCGAAGCACATTGATTTGACTCTGACTCGCGCCGAGTTTGAGAAGCTAGCTGCTGATTTGCTCGATCGCTGCCGAGTTCCCGTCGAGCAAGCCATTCGCGATGCTAAGCTGACGGCTGCTGACATTGATGAAGTGGTGCTAGTCGGTGGGTCTACTCGCATTCCTGCGGTTCAAGCCTTGGTGCAAAAAATCACGGGCAAAGACCCCAACATGACTGTTAACCCAGATGAAGTGGTGGCAGTGGGTGCAGCGATTCAAGCCGGCGTGCTATCGGGTGAAGTAACCGACATGCTGCTGCTCGATGTGACTCCCCTTTCTTTGGGTGTGGAAACGATGGGCGGTGTGATGACTCGCATCATTCCCCGCAACACAACCGTTCCTACCAAAAAGTCGGAGGTCTTCTCTACAGCCGTGGATGGGCAATCTAACGTGGAAATTCATGTGCTGCAAGGCGAACGAGAAATGTCAACTGACAACAAGAGCTTAGGCACCTTCCGACTGGATGGCATTCCCTCCGCTCCTCGTGGCATTCCTCAGATTGAAGTCGTCTTTGATTTGGATGCAAACGGCATTCTGTCTGTTTCCGCCAAAGATAAGGGCACGGGTAAGGTGCAATCGATTCAAATTAGCGGTGCTTCTACCTTGGATAAATCTGAAGTGGAACGCATGGTGGAAGATGCGAAACGAAACGCAGACAGCGATCGCCAACGTCGCGAGCAAGTAGACACCAAAAACAACGCTGAAACGTTGGTATACCAAGCTGAAAAGCAACTGCAAGATCTTAATGGTCAAGTGCCTGAAGCAGATAAGAGTCGGGTGGGAGAATTGGTCACAAATCTGCGCGAGTCCGTTACCCGTGAAGATTACGACCAAATGAAATCTCTGACTGAGGAGTTGCAGCAAGCCTTGATGCAAGTGGGTCAGGCAATTTATGCCAATGCCAACGCAGCCAGTGAAAATGCAGCCAGTGAAAATGCAGCCAGTGAAAATGCAGCCAGTGGTTCAACTGCAAACATTGATGACGTAATTGATGCTGACTTTGTGAGTAAGTAACTGAGTCGAGCAGAGCTAAAAGGTTGATTGGCTAGTTGATTGGCTATGAGTGATGGGGAATGGGTTTAAAATCCTATTCCCCATTTTTTTGACTTTTATGTTCAATCCTTCCCTCAACTTTTTCTAGAATTCATACACAAAGCTTGAAGCGTGATTCACAATACTAAACAGGCGATCGCCCACTTTCCAACTCATAAAATCTGACGACTTGTCAAGAAAAATGTAGGTATTCAAGTGGCTGTGCTGCTAAAGTCGAAACCGATTAAAGTATTCTCGACACCCGTTCTCCAGCACTCTTTTTTCTAATCAATAATGACCATTGGCTTACTGAAACAGGCAATCCACGCCCTGCGGCACGAATCCATCAGCCGGACTCCTGTCCGTGTAAATCGCTGGTTTAAGTGGATGGCACCGGGGCTATTTGTCAAACGCTGGCTGCTGCTGAGTGCCGCTGGAGTATCGCTGGCAACCCTGGGGATTGCCATTTCGATGAAGTGGACTCCTGTTTTTCGCACCACTCAGTTTTTTGGCTGGATTTTGCAGCAGACCACCGAAGTTGTTCCCAGTTACGTCAGTGGTCCGTTGGTCGTGGGGTCTGGATTGTTGCTGGTGTGGTGGGGGCAGTCACGCACTTTGGGTGCCATCACAGAAGTGTTAATGCCCAATGGGAATGAGGATTTGATTGATGTGCTGCTGGCGCATCGGCGCTTAAATCGAGGACCCAAAATCGTGGTCGTGGGCGGCGGCACTGGGCTTTCAACGTTGCTGAGAGGGCTAAAGCAATACAGCGCTAACATCACGGCGATCGTGACGGTGGCGGATGATGGCGGTTCTTCTGGACGGTTGCGGCGCGAAATTGGCGTGTTGCCTCCAGGCGATATTCGCAACTGTCTGGCGGCGCTGGCAGACGAAGAAAAACTGATGACGGAACTGTTTCAGTATCGCTTTCAGGCGGGCGATGGGCTGACTGGGCACAGCTTTGGCAACTTGTTTTTGACGGCGATGAATGAAATTACTGGGGATCTAGAGCAGGCGATCGCGGCTAGTTCTCGTGTGCTTGCCGTGCGGGGAGAGGTGTTGCCAGCCACGCTCAGCGATGTGCGCCTGTGGGCAGACCTGACCGACGGCAGGCGGATTGAAGGGGAATCGAGCATTACCGAAGCCTGTGGCGCGATCGTTCGCGTGGGCTGTACTCCTGAAAATCCGCCTGCTCTCCCCAGAGCGCTAGTCGCCATTCAGGAGGCAGATTTCATTATTATGGGTCCTGGCAGTTTGTATACCAGCATTATTCCAAACCTGCTGGTGCCCGACATTGCCGACGCGATCGCCCGATCCAAAGCGCCCTGTATTTACGTGTGCAACATCATGACCCAAGAAGGCGAAACACAGGGCTACAGCGTGGGTGACCATATTCAAGCCATTGATCGAGTGTGTGGCAAGCATCTATTTGAAGCGGTTTTAGTCCACAAACAAACGCCAACTGCGAAAGCTTTGATTCGCTATGCTCAAGAGAATTCTAATCCGGTGCCCCTCGATCGCGATGTCGTTAGTCGGCTAGGACGACGAATCATCTTAGCAAACGTGATCGACGAAGAGGAACATACCGGAGTCGTTCGTCATAATCCCGAAGCGTTGGCTCGTGTTCTATTTCGCTGGTTTACAAAGGTTCAAGGCTTATAATTTTTCCTTTTACGGAGCCAAACGCCCACTCCAATTAGCGTTGTGCCCAAAACGGTGCTGGGTTCAGGAACAGCGGCACTGCTGGGGGATGCAGTCCAAGAGCCTGAGCCAAAAGATGGAATAAAATCTGGAATTGCCTGAACCCAAGAACCGTCCCAGCCAGCCGAGCTTGGTCTGCTATCGTACAGCAAAAACTGCCGGATAGTTGATGCGCCTCCAAAAAACCAATTATTATTAATAAAAATCCCATAGCGGCTGATCTCTTGCTGTTTAAGACTTGTGGGTCCAGTAGGCT
>CASBQE010000367.1 GCA_949127665.1 Synechococcales cyanobacterium PMM_0083 | reverse complement strand
GAGCCTGAATGCCTTGTCGGTCAACACTCCGGTGTAAAGTATCTGCATTAGCTGTGTGAGTTAAGCAAATAAGGGAAAACACTCATGGTTCAGCGTGGTTCTAAAGTCCGTATCATGCGCAAAGAGTCCTATTGGTTTCAAGAAGTAGGCACTGTTGCCTCCATCGACCAAGGTGGCATTAAATACCCTGTTATCGTTCGATTTGATCGGGTTAATTATGCTGGAGTAAACACCAATAACTTTGGTCAAAACGAAGTTGTTGAAGTTGCGCCTCCTACCAAGAAGGCTAAGGCTACCCCATCCGGTGGTGAACAAACTCCTATCAATGAAAGCCTCCGTAGAACGGGTAGCAATGTTGTTACCGATGCTAAGTCAACTGCCAAAGCCGAATCAGGCGAAGGCAGCGGCGTGGTTGAAGGCGGTGCTAATCAGGGAACTGAATCTCGTTAAGAAAATCTAATTGATTCCGCAGATGGCTTAGCCTGTTACTAGATAAGCCATCATGCTAGACCTTTTGGAATTTCAGTCGCGTTTTTGGTGAATGGCTGTATCTCTACTAAAATGAATATTCGTACAATATTTATTTTGTGGTGTAGCTGTGCCTGAATTGCCCGAAGTTGAAACGGTTCGGCGAGGGCTTAATCGGCTAACCCTCAATCAAAAAATTCAGGGTGGAGACGTGTTGCTTAATCGCACCATTGCCCACCCTATTTTTGTGCCTGATTTTTTATCGGGGCTGACCGGAGCCGCGATCGCCCAGTGGCATCGACGCGGCAAATATTTAATTGCCGAACTGGTTCAAGCAGTCGGCGCTGAGAAATTTCCCACTTCTGCTGGCTACTTGGGCGCACATCTGCGAATGACGGGACAACTGCTTTGGGTGGATGCCGCAGAGCCAGTGCAAAAACATACGCGGGTGCGACTATTTTTCCAGGGCGATCGCGAACTGCGATTTGTTGATCAGCGTACCTTTGGGCAACTGTGGTGGGTGCCGCCCAATCATCCACCTGAGCAGATCATCACCGGATTGCAGGCACTTGGACCCGAACCTTTTTCGACTGACTTTTCGGTTGACTACTTTTATCAGCAGCTTCACCAGCGCCAGCGCCCGATTAAAAACGCCTTGCTGGATCAACGCATCGTCGCCGGATTGGGCAATATTTACGCCGATGAAGCGCTCTTTTTAAGCGGCATTCATCCCCAAACGCTTTGTAGCAGATTAACTCACGACCAGGTCAAACTTCTGCACAGCACTACTTTGAAGGTATTGCAAGATAGCATTGACGCAAGCGGCACCACCTTTAGCAATTTTCGTAATGTAGAAGGAATCAATGGCAACTATGGCGGCAAAGCCTGGGTTTATGGCAGAGATGGAGAACTGTGCCGCACCTGTGAAGCGGTGATAGAACGCCTGAAAATGGCAGGGCGATCGGCTCACTTTTGCCCAAAATGCCAACGATAGCGCGTCAGGCATTGCCATAACGCAGTATTATGTCCACCTGGTGCAGGAATGGCAATGATAAATTATTCGGTTATGCAGAGATGGATTGGCAATCAACGACTGCGATCGCTGAGGCACTTGGGATGGGTGTCTCTAGGGGCGATCGCCAGTTTCCTAATTCCCGCATCTGCTTTTGCCCAGTCGGCGGCAGACTATCGCCAGCAAGGACTGAGTTTGCGCGACCAGGAACGCTATTCAGAGGCGATCGCGGCGCTGCAAAAATCGGTGGAACTGGAGCCGCAAAACCAATCGGGGCGGGTGTTGCTCGGCTGGACACAGTACAAAGCCGGACAAACCTCCACCGCCGAAGAAACCTTACTCGAAACCTTTAACCTGAACCCGTTTGATGTGCCAACACTCAATGCTTTGGGCATTGTTTACTTGGTCAGCGGCAAACTGAATAACGCGATCGCCGCTCATTCTTGGGCAGCCTTGCTCAAACCCAACAACGAAATTGCCCATTACAACCTGAGTTTGGCATTGGAGCGAGTCGGACAGTATGACTGGGCGATCGCAACGGCAAAGGAAGCCGCAAAACTGGAACCGAGCAATCCCCATCCCTTAGTGGCAGAAGCGATCGCCCATTTGGGAAACCAAGAAACTTCTCTCGCTCAAGCCGCCTTTCGTCAAGCGATCGCGATCGACTCGCGCTACAGTGACTCTAGCTTTTTGACTTACCTGAACGAAGCAGGCTTCAGCACTGACCAAATTCAGCGATCGCAGGATGTGCTGCGATCGCTGTAAAGATTAGACTTCTTGCATCAGTTGGATTTTTGGCACGAGTTTCGCATAGTTTGAATCTCCTAATTTGCCACTTTCGCCAGAGATCTATTCAATCATTCGATTAATCTACTTAGGCTGAGAATAACCCGGCTCAATGTATCTCGGTCTTTGTGAATCGTTGGTCAAACTCATAAAGAGCGTCAATGTAATTGCGATCGCTACAATTGACCAAAATACACCGGGAACATCACTACCAATTTCGTTAATATTCCGCGATTTTTCACAGACTCGACAGTATTCAATATCGTGGCGATTGGGATGGGGCACGATCTGGCAAGGTGGAACAGCGCTGCCTTGATGGGGACAATTCATCGGAACCTCCTGAAGATTTTACAAGTAGACCAGAATCGGGACTCCTCATCACTGTTCGTATCGAACGTCTCATATCAACAATCTTTTGTATGTCAATTGTATATACAAAAGATTTTTATTAAAAGTATTTATGGATACAAAATCTATTTGTTTTGAGTAGCTAAAACAAATAGATTTTGTAGTGCAAATTGCTTCAAAATAATTGAGCTGTGAGGTTGATGCTGCTGTCGAACCCTTTGATAGCTGCGATCGCGCTTAATATACGAGCCATCAGGACACTCTGCAAAATATCCTTTCTTGCTGCAAAAAAACTGTTGTGTCAAAGTGTATATCTTGATGCTATTTAATCGGCAGAGATTGATATACGATTGATCAGTGTGAGAAAGTGATCCTAACTCAATGCAGTAACGTAAATTGAAGCCGACTATGGATAGGAAATTAGTAAGTTTTCGGTTGCCTGAAGACTTAATGCAAGATCTAAGAGACCGGGCAGGCAACGATGGAATTGCAGTCACCGAGCTGGTTTGTAGGCTGCTGCGTCAAGGCTTGCGAACTAGCACCGATGATAGAGTTGCAGCGCTTGAAGACGAGATTCGAGAATTAAGGCACTTACAGCAAATTAATTTCAGCAGTGTCGCCTCAGCCGCTCCGCCCACGCCTGTTTACATGTTTCCTCAACCAGTCGCTTCACGAGAAAGTGACAGTGAAATTAAACAGCGGATGGATGATCTAGAAGCTTTGATGAGAGAAGTGAGAACCAGTTGTGCCAGCATTCCAAAATTAGAAAGCTTGGTGGAAGAAATTCAATCGACTCAAGTGGCGGTCTGTGCAGAAAAGGAGCGTGAACGGCAAGCAAAGTAGTTGATCGAAAGACATGATGCTGTAAAAGCCCCCTGCCGCATCAACTGAGCAACTGAATGATCAACTGACTCGTGACAGTGGTGTGTGGTGAGTATATGCCTCAACTCGATCGCATCTACAGGTAAGAAATATGCCTCCAAGCAATCTGCCGAATGTTTTGTGTACTGCTTTAGTCACTGCAAATGTTTTCCAAAACGTTTTGGCAAGACATGATCCTCGCTGCGAATATTATACAAATCTGTTAAGACGACTCGCCCCCCGCCCGGTTCAGTGGCACACCACATACTTTGATTGGAATTTAGCGCTGGCTTTTTGGGAGCAGTTTAAGGTGGCAGGAGCAGATCAAGCCTGCAAAGATGCATATTGGGGATTGTTAAATCAGGTAAAAGCTTGCCCATTTGATCAATCCATTTGGGAACTGTCAGGAGAATTGCAAATTGGCAATTTCTGTGATGCTTTGCGGCTGGCAACGGCGATCGACCAAGCAGTAGATGTGATTGTAACCCAAGAGCCACAGCAATTTGCGCGAACGGTAGTAGACGCTTATCGCGCCCAAGTAGATGGCTATTTCTATATCACTCTCCCAACGGTCTGTGCGGATACCGGGCGTGAAGTGAATCACCATATTGGAGTATTTTCGGTGGGTGCCTTCTTACTGAATCTAGATAATATTGGGCGACTTCCGCTAGTCCAGGTGCCGCGATCGCAGACCTTTCAGTTAGAAAGTCTGCAAATGACTGTTAGCGATGAAAGTGAGGCGACTATTTTATTGAAAGGATGCACTGATCAGATCACCGTCACTGCGGTCGGGCGAACCCCATTCGAGGCGATTCAACGGGCGATCGACGAAGCGGTAGATGAATGGTATGACATACCGATTCGCCATCTCGTTCGTTTTTGGATTCGACCTTCCATCCTAACGGGAGCCGATTCACCCGTGGAAATGGTGGTAGGCGTGGAGTGCGGCGATTTAAACTTTGAAAGTAGTGCCTGTAGCGGTAACTCCATCCGGGCAGCGGCAGATGCTTATGTGAAAGTGATCAACTCGATTTGTGAGCATCTAGAGCTAAAAGTTCGGGACAAAGAAATCTGAATGCTCTCTGGTTAGTGAAATTACTCACTAAAACTCAGGATTTGCTGAATCATTCGGTTTGCCTGAGCGGCATAGCTGCCGCCAAACAGGTTGAAGTGATTGAGGATGTGGTAAAGGTTGTAGAGGCTTTTGCGCTGAGAGTAGCCAGAATCTAGCGAAAATGCTGAGGTGTAGCCGCGATAGAAATCAGCCGGAAACCCGCCAAACAGTTCAGTCATAGCCAGATCGACTTCGCGATCGCCATAGTAAGTTGCGGGATCAAAAATCACAGGTTCACCCGCCTGAGTCACTGCGGCATTGCCTGACCACAAATCACCATGCACTAAAGCTGGCTGTGGATCATGTCCCGATAGGAGTTTAGGAATTGCCTTAAGTAAGGGATTTTGACCCGGAAAAATTCCTCCCCGCTCAGCCGCCAACTTGAACTGATAGCCGAGTCGATGTTCCGCCCAAAATTCCGTCCAGTTCATCGTCCAATCATTGATTTGAACCGTCGCTCCAATCGTATTATTGATCTGCCAACCAAACCCTTTGCGGCTAGTAGTTTGATGCAGTGCCGCCAACTTGTGACCCATTGCTTCCCAACCCGATCCGCTGATGTGGCTCAATTCCAACCATTCCAAAACCAGGTAGGCAGAACCCGCTGCGGTTCCCCAACAAATGGGTTTGGGTACGCGAATCGTTTGGCTGGCAAGCATTTCATCCAGTCCTGCCGCTTCTGCGGCAAACATGGCAAGTTGCGCTGCCTGATTCACTTTGACAAAGTAAGTTTGCTGAGTGCCAGAGATTGCGTAGCCAGAGTTAATGCAGCCTCCACTCACCGATCGCCGATTTTCTAAGTGAAAGGGTTGACCCGTAATCTGGCTAATGTGCGTTGCGATCGCGTCCCACATAAATCATCCAAAGAAACAATTACCACAAGCCTTGAACCAGTCCGCTGACGGCAACACAGTTTGTGAATAGTTGCGTGTCGCCCACATCCACCATCGCTTCATCTCCTTTGGTGAAGATTGTGACGCTGCCGTTGCTGTATTTTGCGCCCGAAGCAGATTGCATTTGAGGTAGCACAATCACCTTGGTGCCAAAGGTTGCCTGGACTGTTGCATTGTCAAAATACTTTGCCGAGAAGCCTTTTGCGTCATCGCACTGATACACCGCAGTCGTCATGATCTTGGGGGTAGGAGTTGGCGATTGCGCGATCGCAGGCATTGTAAACAGAGGCGTAATCGCCCAGACAGCTAGGATGATTCTAGAAGGAATACTAAACTGGATTGTCATCCGCAAAAGTCCTTAAACTGAGTTTATTGCTAGGGTAACAGCAATTCAAGTGATTGCATCCTAGTAAATGACAAACATCAATTAAGTTCAGCGGTGATGAGCACTGTCGGCATCTTAACCAATGATCTTGAGTTTCGCTGCGGCAACGATTTGCCAGGTTGCGATCAGCGAGTATACGGCTGTCCTGTCAAAAGATTAGGGACGACTCGGTAGTGTTTAACATTGAATGTACATAGTGTTAAACCCCGCCCCACAGCGCAAGCAGCAATCAAAGCATCCAGTAATCCTAAACTATTTGACAAATGATAGGCTGTGAAATCCGACAGGGCGCGGGCACAATCGGCTTCGGTTGCCCAGATCATAGGCAATGGTGCAACCAGTTGTAGCGCTTTACGAACTTGCTGCACATTCTGAGAGTCTTGAACCAACTCCATGACAACGAAGCCAGGAACGCTGGGCACTTCTGCAAGACTGGAAAACCAGTCTATCGCAGGTGTATATCCTCGTTGAATATCAATCAAAACATCCGTATCTAACAAATACATCAAATTTCCTATGCCTGTGTTCGTGCTTCAGCCTCCTGGCGCAGATGTCGAGCATGAACTTGGCTATCGATGATATCCGGTCGTGAGTTAATAACCCCTTCGGCTTGCCAGTAAGCCACAAGATCTGCACCAGTTTGAGGTGGATTGTTTAGAACTGTTCTGACTGATAAAACCCGGAGAATGTACTCAGATAGAGACAGGTTTAGCCGTAAAGCTTCAGTGGACAGTTCATTCTCCAGATCCAAGGGCAAGTCCAAGCGGATACTCATTTCTACATTGCTCGTTAATGAATATGACATCGATAATAACTGATGTCCTTAAAATTTGGTACATCGCCGAATTGGTAAGCGCTCATCTAAGTTGATGCCGTTAGCAATGCAGATAGTCCTGACATCATTCGTGGCATCGATCGCCCAATGCACGCGCTCGCTAGCATACTCCGTGCCGCAAGAAGTTGCTCCATGAACCAATCGATGGCGTAGTCGAAAGGCTCTAACCAGTCCCTCCCAGTTCTTCACTACTTCAGGCAAACGTAACTGAACCTTTGTAAAAACCTCGTCTTTCCAGACATCCTTATACTTATCGAGTCCATGACAGCTTTTCAGTTTCGTTCGGACTACCACATTTGGAGAAGTGCCGAGTGCAATAATCGCACGTCGAACAGTCCATTCAAAGTGAATAACTGCAAGAAGGGCTGACAATGAAGCGTCTTCAACCAGAAATTGCTTGATGCGCTCTTCACGAGACACGCTTGAATCTTGAACTAGAAACACTGCATCTCCTAAAATTTGAATCTCAACAAATAATCTCGAAAGGCTTCTCTGCCTAAAGACTCAGCAACCTAACAAATAGTGAATGGCAGTGACAACCCTTTTTGCTAAATCTCTCACTCTGCCCCCGGTCGAATGGCGACAATCCCGTAGGCGCTAGGCGAAAGATAGCGCTGAACCGCAACTTGCACTGCTTCAGCATCGATCGCCTGAATGTAGTCAGGGTAATGAATCGCCGGTTCTAAATCTCGCAGCAAGGTGTGATAGTAGCCATAAAGCCCAGAGCGATCGCTGGGAGTTTCGTTACCAAACACAAAGCTATTGGTAGTGCGAGTCCGAATTTTGGCAATTTCTAGTTCAGTAACCAGATCGGTTTGAAGCGTCTGGAGATGTTGGGCGATCGCCGCTTCCACCACTGCCAAATTCTCAGTCGGCAACTGCGCCGAGATATAAAATGCGCCCTGATGCAGATAGCTCATGTTGCTAGCAGAAATGTTGGAGACTAATCCGCGTTCTTCGCGCAGCTCACGCACGAGCCGCGAAGTGCGACCCCGACTCAGCACCGATGCCAACACATCCAACGCATAGGTTTCTTGGAGATCGTTCAATCCAGGCACCCGCCAGATCATCATCAATCGGGCTTGTTGCAAGCTGTCGTCTGTAACTTCCCGGCGAATGATTTCGGTAAACGGAGTTTCCGGAACTAGGGATTGAGAACTAGAGGCAAAATTACTACTCATCCCTAACGCTTGTTTCATAGCTCCTTGCTGAAAGCTATCTTCCACAATTTGGATCAGTTCTTCAACGGGCAAATTCCCCACGACGCAAGCCGTGATCGATTGGGGCTGATACCAATTGGTGTGAAAGTCGCGCATTTGTTGGGCGGTCAGATTTTCTACCACTGCGGCAGGTCCTAGCACATGGCGGCGATAGGGTAGGCGATCGAAGGTAAGTTCCGTGGCATGGTGAAAGGTGCGACGGCGGGGATTATCTTGCGATCGCCGAATCTCTTCCAAAACAACCTGCCGCTCTCGCTCAAACCCCGCATCAGGAATTGCGGCATTCATCACCACATCTACTTGCAGAGGTGCCAGTTCAGCAAAATCTTTTGGAGCGGTAGTGATGTAATAATGCGTGTAATCTTGACTGGTGGCAGCATTAGTCACGGCTCCCCGCTGTTCGATCAGCCGCTCAAACTCTCCACTTTGCAGCTTTACTGTGCCCTTGAATATCATGTGTTCTAAGAAATGAGCCATCCCATTGATCTCATCGGATTCCAAGGCAGATCCAACATTGAGCCAGATATTTAGGCTAACGGCTTCCGTGGGCATCTGTTCGGCAATAATGGTCAGTCCATTGGCTAAGCGATGGATCGTGGGCGCGTTCAGCGGTGAGGTAGAAGACTTGAGCAGAGTAGCCGTCATGCAGTGCCCTTGATGTGGGTGATATTTCACCATTTTAGTCTGTTCAGATTAGGGATACCGGATGCAGGAGTTTACAAGCTAAGTTTGAGTGAAATTTGGAGCGACTAAACCAAATATGGATATCTTTGGCTGTATCGCGATCGCTCATTTTCATGCAAAAGGAAAAACATAAAACAGGGAATCTGATGAACCAGATTCCCTGTTTTACCGATTATTTAAAGAGGATAGAAAATCAGAATTCCATCTCAGCTTCTTGCACTCGTTCCACTTGCTTCTTCTTCAAGACCAGCATGATTTGAGTCACGGTGACGATCGCGAAGAATGCCAGTAGCCCAAAAATGCGATTTGGATCTTGCAGAACGATCTCGACATCCGCTTGACCAAAGCCGCCTACGTTTGGATTGGCAGTCAATGCATCACCAGCAGCAACCTCTTGCCCTTCAGCAATCAGCAATTCAGGACCCGCAGGAATAGTATCCACAGCAGACTTACCGTCTTCAGCCTGAATAGTTACCGCATAGCCACCATCTTCAGCCTTGGCAACCTGAGTGATTTTGCCCGCCAAAGAAGCGTTGTAAACTGCGTTGTTGCTCTTTTCGCCCGTGGGATAAATCTGCCCCCGACCGCGATTGCCGCCCACATGAACGGAATACTTGCCAAAGTGAATGGACTTATCCTGATTTGGATTGGGTGACAGGATGGGAAACACGATTTCCTGATACTGCTCACCGGGTAAAGGACCCACCACAATCATATTTTGTCGGGTGTCGCTATAAGGCTGAAAGTAAACATCCTGCACCTCTTCCTTGAGGTCTTCAGGAATTCTATCTTCGGGAGCGAGCGTAAACCCTTCGGGCAGCATCAGCACTGCACCCACGTTGAGAGGACCTCTTTCTCCGCCTGCGACGAGTTGTTGCACTTTGGTGTCGTAGGGGATTTTGACGATCGCCTTAAATACAGTGTCCGGTTTGACCGCTTGAGGAATTTCTACTTCAGTTGGCTTTTGGGCTAAGTGACAGTTTGCACAAACGATGCGCCCTGTTGCTTCACGAGGATTTTCATACCCTTGCTGTGCATACACCGGATATGCAGCAGCCGTTTGGGGAAGAGCCAAGTTGCCTGCCAAGAAAACAGTCATGGCAGCGATCGCCATCAAGACAGATCTTCTTAGCAGATTAGCTCCGAGCAGGCGTGTGTTGGTTAAAAAACGAGTTCTCATATTTATCAGCGTTAGCAAGGGAATCGGCAAAATGGCAGCTTCACCACAAGGTTTAGCAGAGTTGTAGTAAAAAACACGGTGACCGCTCAAAGCGGTTTTTCAGATTGTTATTGCTCAGCAACAGTTCTATGCCCACCAAGGCGCTTCGTCTGTCCGAAAATCGGTTTCCGTCCAAGGGGTGAAAGCAATTTTGTCCTCTTCAACCGCCGCGTGAACGAGTGCCAAAGAGAGCGGTGCAGGACCGCGTACGACTTTACCTTCACTGTTGTACTGAGAACCGTGGCAAGGGCACATGAACTTATTCTCGTTTGGGTTCCAAGGAACGACGCAACCCAAATGAGTGCAAATGGCATTCAAGCCAAAGTTGGCGATCGATTTGTCTTCCTGCACGATCACGTAGGTTGGGTCACCCTTGAGTCCCTGAGCTAACACATGATCACCAGGATTATGGCTTGCCAGAAAATCGGTTACCACTACTTCATTCCCAAGGGCATCTTTGGCAGTTACACCGCCGCTACCAGCACCGCTGGAAGGAGGAATAAAATAGTTGATCACGGGATATAGCATTCCTGCTACTGCCCCGCCACCTGCGGTCACTAGCAGCAGATTCATAAACTGACGACGACCCAAATCGGGCACGTCTGAAGCAGATCCAGATAATTGAGTCATGACGAATACTAAGCGATATTTAGAATCGGTCTTTTAAGGAATT
>CASBQE010000366.1 GCA_949127665.1 Synechococcales cyanobacterium PMM_0083 | reverse complement strand
TTCGCCTCAGTCCTCAAACCAGTCAAACAATTTTAATCGGTAAGCTGCTAGGAGTGCCGCTGCTCGTTTATCTAGGAGTATTGCTGGCAGTGCCGCTGCATTTGTGGTCAGCGGTTCACGGTGGAATTGATACCGCAGAACTGATTAGCCTTTATCTAGTGGTTCCCGCCATCACTTGCGCGTTCTACACGGCGGCTATCTTCTATGCCTTTTTGGGTGCTGCCCATGGCTGGCTCGGTGCCGCGATCGTTTTGGGGACATACACACTCTTTTACCAAATTTACCAAAGAATATTGCGAGAATCGCAAGATTCTCCAGGGCAAACTTTTATTGCTTCATTCTGGTATCACTTACCGATCGCAAGCAATCTAGGGCTGTTAACCCTCTTTGTTGTTGGTATTTGTGCAGTCGCAACATTTTGGTTTTGGCAAACCATCAACCGTCGATTTTGCAATCCCAACCTGACATTGATTAGCAAACGGCAAAGCTACGCCATGACTATTTGTGTTGAAGTGTTCATTTTGGGCTTTGCTTTTTATGAATTAGGCGAGAGGCAATACTACCATCCTCTCTACGATTTGTTTGCGTTGATTGTTTGCAATTCACTTTGGTTTTTGGTGCTGATTGCAGCCCTGACCCCACACCGTCAAACCTTGTTAGATTGGGCACGCTATCGCCAAACGCGCACTTCTGGCAGAAAGTTGAAGCTGACGAAAGCGACACTGCGAGACTGGATTTTTGGCGAGAACAGCCCCGCGATCGCCGCAATCGCTTTCAACCTACTGCTAGCGATCGCCATTCTCACCCCGTGGATTTTGACTTGGGGTCAGCCAACTCAGCAAGCGCAAGGGTTAATATCGCTGCTGCTAAATGCCACGTTTTTACTGATCTGCGCTGCGATCGCTCAACTGATTTTGTTTAGCCCAACCAAGAAGCGATCGGTCTTCGCCCTCGCAGTTGTTGGGGGGCTGATCGCCATTCCACCCATTATGATGTTGACCGTTGGAGTTCGCCCCGACCAAGGTAGTCTTCCCTGGATATTGTCTGGCTTTGCTTTTGCCGCTATTGAATCCACGTCCAAAATGACGATTTTGTTAGGTTTATTCGGGCAAATGCTGGTTCTGACTGGGTTAACGGCTCGGCTGAATCATCAACTTCGCCGCGCCGGAGAATCAGAAATGAAAGCCTTAATGGCAGAAAAACCTCATATACAGTCCACTTGACATTTACTATTTAGCAGCCTTTTGAGCATGAGTCTGATGAAACGATTGAGTTTAGCTGTGGCATTGACAGAAGTTCTCTCAAATTTGATCAGACTCGTGCAACTTTTCACTCAAGCATTTGAGCGTTCATAAAACTTGACTTTGGGAAGGCATTTATTCATTGGGTCGCTACTAAACTGGCACGCATTCAAATCGTGTTCTTTTCAGAGCAACCGCTTCACTAAAAATTTAGTATTCCCCCTTAAGGAGTCATCATGTACGGTGCTTTTATTAATAGCATTGGCAAATTCTTGCCTGGAAATGCCATCAGCAATCATGAGATGGAAGACTATCTTGGATTGGTCAACGATCGCCCATCCAAAGCAAAAAGTCGGATGCTTAGAAGTAACGGAATTCAGCAGCGATATTACGCACTGGATAAAAATCAAAAAACGACTTATCTAAATAGTCAAATGGCAGCTTACGCGGTGCAAGATGCGCTGAAGAAATTAGATTTTCCTGCCAGCGAAATTGATTTACTCTGTGCCGGAACGACCTGGGCAGATTTGCTGGTTCCCGGCTTTGCCAGTATGGTGCATGGCGAACTTCCTGAGTTTTCGCCAATTGAATTGAACACCAGTATGGGCGTTTGTTGCGCTGGAATTGGGTCACTAAAGTATGCTGCTTCCCAAATAAAACTAGGAGAAAAAAGAAACGCGATCGCGGTTGCTTCTGAACTTTCTTCTCGTCTTTTCAAAAATACAAACTTTGAAGCAGAAACTAATATTAAAGCCGGAAAATCTTTGGGATTTGACAGCGAATTTTTACGATGGATGCTATCCGATGGAGCCGGAGCTTTCCTAATTCAAAATCATCCTAATCCAACGGCAATTAGCCTCAAAGTTGAATGGATTGAAATGGTATCTCATGCCAATGCTTACCCGGTTTGTATGTACGCTGGAACCGAAAATGAAACAGCCCAAAAAAGCTGGACGGATTATTCTTCCTATGCAGAAGCAGCCCAAGCCGGGGCAATCAATCTACGGCAAAATATTCGCTTGCTGGGTAACGTCGTCAAGTTAGGTGTGGAAGGTTGGCTGAAACTAATTGAATTGGGACGAGTCAAACCAGACGAGATTGATTGGCTTTTGTGTCATTATTCTTCTCATTTTTTCAAAGGACAAATTGTGGAGCTACTAGATAAAGCGGGCTGCATGATTCCTGAAGAAAAATGGTTCACTAATCTCTACACTCGCGGGAATACGGGCTGTGCTTCCATTTATCTGATGCTGGAAGAACTTTTCCACTCTGGCAACCTGAAGCCGGGACAAAAAATCTTTTGCTTCATCCCTGAAAGCGGCAGGTTCACGACGGCGTATATGTTGCTGACAGTCCAGGCAGCAGGGAATAGGGAACAGGGAACAGGGAATAGGGAACAGGGAACAGGGAATAGGGAAGACAGGGAGACACAAGAACAGGCGATCGCCAATCGTCACTCACCACTCAATTCTGAAACTCCCTCTGCTTATTTGCTGCGGCAGTTGGCGTTAGTGTGGTTGGAGTTTGAGCGCAAGTTGCGATCGCTGCCCATGTTGCGCCGACTGCACCGAGGAGAATTCACACTGGAGGATTACAAAGCCCTGCTGCGAAACCTGCGCCCTCAAGTGGTGGAAGGTGCCCGCTGGATTGCTCGTGCGGCTTCTAATATGAGCGATTTTCGGTTGCGGTCTACTTTTATTGGGCACGCTCAAGATGAACACCGCGATTTTCAAATGTTAGAGCGAAATTATGTTTCTGTGGGCGGCGACCTGCAAGAGATTGTGGAGGCAGAAAAAAACTTGGGCAGTGAGGCGCTGTCTGCGTATATTTTTCATCAGGCATCACGAGAAAATCCTGTGGATTTGATTGGCAGCATGTTTATTATTGAGGGATTGGGCAATAATTTGGCGGCACAGTGGGCAGCACAAATTAAGCAAACCCTGGATTTGAAAGATGAGCAGGTATCATTTTTGGCATATCACGGTGCGAACGATGAAGCCCATATCGGCAAGCTAAACGACATTTTGAATGCGGAGTGGATGACGATGGAAATTGCCCAGCGAATTGTGAAAACGGCACAGGTAACCGCACGGCTTTATCTGATGCAACTGGAAGAAATTCGATGATAGGACTAGGGTGCATTTGGGGTCGCTTTTACCTGCGATCCTATTCTCTTTTAAATATGAATCCTTTTACTTAATTCACACAATTTTATGACAATGACTGATCTCGAACCAATCGCGTCTGTAGCTGCGTCCGAACTACTCACTGATGCTCAGGTTTATACACCAGAAACTCGCGATCGCCGCAATCCTAACGCTTGGGATGCGCTGTATTTAGATACTGCTATTCCGGTTGATCCGATCGCCAAAGCTTACATGATTCGGGATTTGAGAAGCTGGACACGAGCCTATTTGCTGCTGCCCATTAAGCTGATTGCCAATACGTTGCTGGCGATCATTATGACGGTGAAACGGCTACTCCCGTTTCAGTTCAGCAACTATGGGTTAATGCATCGCTCCGCCGCGTGGTTCCTCAAGCACTTTGCTTCACCAGAAGCTTGCTATCTAATTGTCAGGCATATTTGCTTGGGTTCTAACATCGTTAATTTTTTAATTGAAAATGGACCTGACCCAACGATTGAATCATCAAAGCTTTATCCTCGTACAGTGGATGACTTGGCTGAGAATGCCTTTCTAGAACACGATATAATTCTGTATAACTTCGTGCTGGACTATAGCAAGGCTCAGCGAGAAAACCCAATTTGGCTGCAACAAGTCCATCAAAATGGACTGAGTTATGAAAGCATTCAGCCGATTAATTTGAACATTGATTTGACTCGACGAAGCTGGTTACAAATATTAGATTTAGAATCTGCGATCGAGCTTTTTAAAGTGTTCTATTCGCTTTGTCTAACCAGCGATGAATTTGAACGAGCCGTGCTGTCGTTGGAGTTTGATGAAAACTTTGGCTGCTACATTAGTCAACTCGTGGGCGACTACAACTGGAATCATGTAATTGCGAATCGCAATCCTTTAGCGCCTGATAGTTCTTTTGGTTCAGCACGACGCTTGCTGATGCACGGCATCATTACAGAATATCTACATCACTATTTAGAACTCCGAAAATTAGCACGATCGCAGCCGAGTCATCAGCAAGACAATCTCATCAATGGCGGATCGCACGGTATCGGTTGAAGTGTTGGAATAGTTGGTTAAAATGCTAAACGCGATCGGTGGATAACTCAGCGGAGTCAGATACCCTGATAAACTGGTGACTCCAGAAATCGTCCCCGTTTTGGCTTGCAGTCTCCCTTGGGCAGCAGTACCGCGAAAGCGGTTTTTTAGCGTGCCGCTCACTCCTGCAACCGGAAGCGAAGCCCGAAATACCTGAGCATTGGGCAATTGCGCCATCCCTTGCAGAGTCTTAGTCAATGCCTCAGCGCTGGCACGGTTGTTACTCGCCAATCCCGACCCATCCACCATGGCGTATTGCGTCGGCGGCACTCCGATCTCAAACAAAATCGGCTTAATCGCCGTAATGCCGCTAGCTCTTGCATCCAGGTTGTCTGGGCTTTGAACTCTGCCTACGGTTTTTAGCAACGCTTCCGCGTAGATATTGTTGCTTTCCTGATTGGTTTCTTTCAGTAAGTCTACCAACGTGGGCGAGTCTAACGAAACGAGTTCGACTTCTCCAGCAGGGGCAGGGGTCGCTCTCACCAGAGTGGCTTGTGTGACTGTAATTTTTGCCTGAGTCAATGCATTGCGAAATTTTTGAAGTAGATAACTTCCTGGATTGGAGATGGATGTGGCGACGGGTTCTGAGGCTGA
>CASBQE010000365.1 GCA_949127665.1 Synechococcales cyanobacterium PMM_0083 | reverse complement strand
ACACTCATCAAAGTTTTGGATGCCGAAGCCGTAATTAATCCCTCGCAGACCACGATTTCAGGCAGAATTCAAAATGGTGAAGAGGAACAAGACCCAGAAGAGTTTGACAAAACTAGCTTAATTTTTCCATCTAATGAAAGTTTGCCCCAGTGTTGGATGAATCCAGACTATCAAAGTTCTTTATAAAAAGGCTGAGGCTGTATGTGATAGGGCGATCGCCAACAGAAACAGATCGATCAACTCATAAGGTTTACAATATTCGGCTAATTAATATCGAGTATCCAATCTAAATAAGCTAGCTTTTACGATATCAATGTAATGAGCCAAAAAAGCATTCAAAGGAGATCTTCAAGAAAAATATGCTTGCAAATCAGGTTTTGACTGGGAATATTTTAGTCGTTGATGACTCTGCTGATAACCGATTTTTAGTCCAAACAACATTAGAATGCGGTGGATATGGAGTTGCCTTAGCAAAGGATGGCAAGATAGCTTTGGAGAAGATTAACCAATTTCCACCAGACTTGATTTTGTTAGATGTGATGATGCCCGAAATGGATGGCTATGAAGTAACCCGGCGGATTCGTCAAAATGTAGATCTCTCTTATATTCCGATTTTATTGATTACAGCAGATGAGCGCTCCAGCGTGGTGAAAGGGCTAGATATTGGAGCCGATGATTTCATTCGTAAGCCTGTTGATGTCGATGAACTTTTGGCGCGA
This sequence comes from Synechococcales cyanobacterium PMM_0083, assembly GCA_949127665.1. Classification (GTDB taxonomy): domain Bacteria; phylum Cyanobacteriota; class Cyanobacteriia; order Leptolyngbyales; family Leptolyngbyaceae; genus ULC077BIN1. Next base: position 4,832 of record CASBQE010000365.1, on the reverse strand, counting down.
GTGCGATCGCTATTACGACTTAAACACAGCATTGATGAACGCGATCGCGTGGTGCGTCAGCAAGAAGATTTTGTCATGCGATTGACTCATGACCTGCGAACTCCGTTAGTTGCAGCCGATAGAATGCTGGGATTGTTTCATCAAGAAGCATTGGGAGCGCTATCAGAAGACATGAGTGAAGCGGTAGATAGCATGGTTAAAAGCAATAGCAACCTCTTGCAAATGGTGAACACTTTATTAGAAGTGTATCGACATGACGCTGGCTCTAAGACGCTTACCTTTGTGCCCTGCAATCTGCGAGAAATTGTAGATGAGGTGATCCACGAGTTGTTGCCGTTAGCAACAGAACGAGGTTTGACGCTAATTGCCGAAATGGATCAGTCTGAGACTGCAAAGAGTGGCAATCAGCCGATAACAGCGACAGTCATGGGCGATCGCATGGAGTTGCGTCGAGTTTTGACGAACCTAGTGGGTAACGCCATTAAGTTTACAGATACGGGATGGGTTAAGGTTCGCTTAGTCGAGCCGTTGGCGATCAACCCTGCAACAAACAGCAATCCCACTATTCCTTCAGTCATGCTTGAAGTAAGTGACAGTGGCACTGGAGTTGCCTTGGAAGATCAGCCAACCTTGTTTGAGCGATTTCGTCAGGGAAATCATAAGCGCTCAGGCAGCGGCTTAGGGCTTTATTTATCCCGTCGAATCATTGAGTCGCATCAAGGAAACATTCAGCTTGAATCTGAATCGGGAAAAGGCAGTGCATTTACGATTTATTTACCCGCGATCGCCCAATAGGTTGACATCCCTGTGAAATCCATTTTAATTGTTGATGATATTGTCGATAATTGTGACTTGCTTCAAACATTTTTAGAAACAGAGGGTTATCAAACTGATGTGGCTAACTGTGGGGCGATCGCGTTAGAAAAAATTGCGGCGCATTCCCCAGACCTCGTGTTGTTAGATGTGATGATGCCGGGAATGAGTGGCTATGAGGTGGTTCACCAGGTTCGCCAAAGTCTAAAATTATCCGTGCCAATCCTGCTAGTTACGGGTAATGATCAATTTACTATGGCAGCAGGGCTAAACGTGGAAGCTGAGAATTTTATTCGTAAGCCGATTGATCTTGATCGGCTGTTAAACCGAATTCAAACTTTGCTCAATTGAGATATTTGCACTGCGATCGCACTCTCGCAAAGCATTCTAACTAGCTCAAATATGCAACGCGAGAATCTGAGTCCATTATCACCATTGCTTCGGGCAAAAACTCTGCGAGGGCATGGTAGAGAATTGAGTAGGGCGAAGTATTCTGAGGAGTTCAGAACGTTCAGAATTCCTCAGAATATTAAAAAGTAGAAAGGTATTGCAGCTAACTGAATAGAGAGGAGCGTTAATTCTACTCATTCCTCGCTTCTAACTCTTTCGGCATGTAGTAGCTGGCAATCATGCCAAACATTAGCCACCACAGGGTATTGACTTCAGGACGATAAAGTACCGTATCGACTAAGCCGTGGGCAATCATGCCAAAGAGGGACGCGATCGCCGCAATCAGCCATAAGCCATCACGATTGCCCACTTGACGCAGCCGTTGGATGGCATTCCAACCTTGAGTCACGGTCACCAGCAGCAGCCAGACAAAACAAGTGAATCCAATAATTCCGGCTTCTAAAATCACTTCTAGCAGAATCGAGTAGGCGCTCAGGGCAGAGTAACGCGCCTTCATGTAAAGTGGATAGATTTTGTTGAAGGCGACGTTACCGGGACCAATTCCCCAAATGGGATGGTCTTTAATCATTTCAATCACTGCCATCCACACGTTAATCCGGAAGTTATTGCTACTATCGCCGCGTCCGGCAAACATGCTGCCCACGCGATCGCGCAACGGTTCCACCACAATCACCGCCAAAACCACGACGACCGCAGCACTAGCCAACACAATTGGCAATGCCCACGTTTGCCAAAATCGCGGCAGGTAAATACTCCACCAGTGCGCCAACAGCAGCAGCAATACGGCTACGGCAACCACAATTCCAATCCAGCCACCGCGACTAAAAGTCAGCGCCAAGCACACACTATTCACTATCACCATCACCGCAGCGAGTGCTTTTTGCATCCAGCTTTGCCAGACAAAAACCGCTGCAATACTAAACGCGATCGCCGGAATTAAATAGCCTGCCAGCAAGTTTGGGTTGCCCAAGTAGCTATACACCCGCGTTGTTTTGGAAAGTGGCGAAGCGGGATCGACCCAGGTTGCCAAGGCTGCCGTGCCAGAAAACCACTGCTGCAACCCGTAGACACTGACTGCCAAGGCTGCTAGCAAATAGACTGTAATCACCCAAGAACGAATTTTGGGCGATCGCAACACCCGTGCCACCAACGCAAAAAACAGGAGATAAAGCGTGAGCTTTTGCCAACCCACAAACGCCGCCTTTTTCACAGGAGACATTGCCGTTGCGATCGATACGGCTGACCAGTAAAGCAGCACCAGAAAGTGGATCGGCGTGGCAAGGGGAGTCCGGGGCGCGGGGTGCGGAGTGTATTGATCTGATGGAAGGGCTGCTTGTTCGTCTTCCGAGAGGGTTAGCAGAATCCAGTAGGCTCCACAGGCGGCTAAAAGCACCGCAACTAGCTCATTGTTGACGAATGGAGCCAGCGCAAACACCAGCATGACCAGGACTCCGCCGATCTCGTCTGCCCAGCTCATTAGCCTGCTTCCTCGTCGCCACTGCCGCAGCGGACCGACGAGATAGTGGATGTAGCTGGCATTAAGCCATTGCTGAAGCGGCAACGTAGAGAGCGTCAGGGTTTGCCAGACGGAGTTCATAGGGCACTCGCGATCGCGTGAAAGGATTCCTGGTTATTGTACATGGGGATTGCGATCGCAACTCTGCTGATCCACTCAGTCCGTTGTAGGAAGGGATGGATGATAGACCCATCCGTCATCGTGGATAAATTCGGAAATCCGGGAAATCGACAATATGTGTAAGGAACAGATTTTGGCGTTATTTAGATCTCTTACGAAAGTGCCAATTTAGGAGATTCAAACTATCAGCAACCCATGCCAAACATCGACTTATGCAAGTAGTCTAATCTTTGCTTTATCCGACTCATGCTCAAACGACTAGCGGTTAAATTGGATGTCAAATGGCTTACCACCCTGCCCAATAGCCCAACTGGAGCAGTCAATATCATCCATCTAACTCATCCCTTTTGGGGAGGACTAAAAAGTTTGCACCACCTACTATTGAATTTATAGACAGTTGCTCAAGTGCAACGACCCGGCGGGGGGCTGCCGGGTTTTTTCTTTGGAATTTTAAACGGCTCCTATGGTTTCGACTAATTGCCCTAAGCATCTTAGAACAAACGCAAGCAACTATTCTTCATTCGGAGAACTTTCGGATAGCGTAGTAGGGATTTCAATAATAAATTCGGTTGCGCCTGAATTTGCACAGCAGCTCAAATTGCCTTTATGCCTTTCCACAACAATTTGGTAGCTGGTGGCAAGCCCTAAGCCGATGCCTTTTCCCACTGGTTTTGTGGTAAAGAATGGTTCAAATAGATGTTTTTCGACCTCATCTGAAATTCCGATTCCATTATCTTTAATGCGAATTAGGATCTGTTTTGGAACATTTAATTCGGTGGTGATTTGAATCATTGGATTTTTTTCGATCGAATTAGCATGGCTAAATTTTTGCTGTAAGGCATCGATCGCATTGGTTAATAAGCTCAAAAACACCTGATTCATTTCGCTGGAATGGCAGGTTACTAAGGGCAAATCACCATAGTTTTTAATAATTTCTATCTCCGGCATTGCCGAATTTTCAGCGAAGCGATGATGCAGTAGCAGTAAGGTGCTGTTTAGGCATTCATGAATGTCCGTTGGTTTAATATCTGATTCTCCCAATCGCGAGAAAATGCGTAATGCCAGAACAATCGAGCTAATGCGATCAACCCCTGTGCGCATTGATCGCATCATATTTTGCAAATCAGAAACCAAAAAATCTAGCTCAGCTTCTTCGATCAAGGTTTTGATTGCTGGACTAGGTTCTGGATATTCTTTTTGATAGGCATCAATTAATTCAAGCAACGTTTGAATAGAGTCATGGGCAGGTTTAAGATTCCCTGCAATGAAGCTAACCGGATTATTAATTTCGTGACAAACCCCTGCCACCAGTTGCCCTAAACCCGACAATTTTTCTTTGCGAAGCAGTTGAGCTTGCATTTGCTTTAGGCTTTCTAACGCCTTTTCAAGCTGACTATTTTTTACATGCAGTTGAGATTGCAGTACTCGAATTTCAAGGTGGGTTTGAATTCGCACCAAAACTTCTTCAAACTGAAAAGGCTTTGAGATAAAGTCAACGCCTCCTACCTGAAACGCTTTTACCTTGTCTACTACATCGTTTAACGCACTGAGAAAAATAACAGGAACTGAAGCAGTCGCTTCGTTTTGTTTAAGTTGCTCACAGGTTTCATAGCCATTCATTTGAGGCATGTTGATATCTAACAGAATCAAATCGGGCGTAGTGACTTGAGCCGCAGTCAGCGCCATTTTTCCACTCAATGCTTTCCGAACTTGATAGCCTTGATCTGCCAGCATAGTCGATAGAAATCGAATATTTTCTGGGGTATCGTCAACAATCAAAATGTCAAAATTCTGAGATTCGACTAAATTTTTGTTAGAGTCCATAGCTGCCTTTCAAGGCTGTGAGGGTCTGTCAGGGTAATCGCATCTAATTTTGTATAAGTTGTACTTGACAAAATTAGAGATCTGGAGGTCAAAAGTTTGCTCCTCACCAGAACATGCCAAAAGCTATCCTGAAGAGAAGTCAACCCTT
>CASBQE010000364.1 GCA_949127665.1 Synechococcales cyanobacterium PMM_0083 | reverse complement strand
TTGCCGCGCAGGGTGTTGATTTCGCCATTGTGGGCGATGTATCGATAGGGATGCGATCGCTCCCAGCTTGGAAACGTGTTGGTGCTAAAGCGAGAATGCACCAGCGCCAAGGCACTCTCCATATCAGGATCATGCAGTTCGGGATAATACTGCCCCACCTGCACGGGCATCAGCATTCCTTTATACACAATCGTTCGACAAGAAAGGCTAGACGGATACCAGTAAGGATCAAGTTGAGTGGCGCGGATTGCCGCGTGCGATCGCTTGCGGATGATATACAGCTTGCGCTCAAACGCCAAATCGTCAGCTAAATCAGGCGATCGCCCAATAAACACCTGCTGCATAAACGGCTCACTCGCCTTTGCCGTGTTACCCAAAGACGAATGATCGGTCGGCACATTCCGCCAACCCAAAACCTGCTGCCCTTCCTCGGTCACAATCGTTTCAAAGATCCGCCGACTCGCTGATCGCTGAGCGCGATCGGGCGCAGCATAAATCATGCCAACCCCATAGATCCCTGCTTCAGGCAAGCTAATTCCTTCTGCCGCCATTGCCTTTTGCAAAAACTTGTGGGGAATCTGCATCAACAGCCCTGCCCCGTCTCCTGTATTGGTTTCAGCCCCACACGCTCCGCGATGATCAATATTCAACAAAATTGTCAGCGCTTGCTCAACAATCTCGTGAGACTTCTGCCCCGTCCTGTGAACGATGAACCCCACTCCACAAGCATCGTGTTCAAACTGCGGATCATATAAGCCCTGTTTTGGAGGCATTCCGTTGCTATTCATTAAATTACGACCTAATCGAGTGGCTGAAGGAGATCATCAATCTACTACTTAACTGACTGAGAAAGTAGTAGCAGAGCGCATCAATCCACACAAATACATAAACGGCTACTTAATTTTTAGGGCAAATGTTCAGAAGAATTTGGAAATTAATATGGAAAGAATTTTGTAGATCAATCGAAACAGGGTGGTGAGGGCGATCGCGACCAGTCCAGCCATCACCGCTAAGGCGATCGCCGTCAGAAAAGGACTGCCAGCGAGAGGAGCGATCGCCAGCCGTTTCAACCATGACAGCACAAACACACCGCCCAGACTGAGCGCTGCAATAATCACCAAATCCACCCGTTCAACAATGCGGCGCGACTGGGCAACAATCAGTCCAGCCAGCAGCAACAGCCAAAAGCCACCGCTAATCAGGGTTGTGCCCAACACGCTGACGATCGCGATCGCCAACAGCCCTGCCTCAAATCCACTAAATCCCGCATTTGCTAGTAGCTCCACCATCGAAAAGGGGGCGATTCCCTTTGGGATCGTGGAACGAATCGCCGGACGAGGTGCAACGGGCGCAGTCGGTTGGGGCTGAGCAGGCTGAATCGGCGCAGCCTGATTTGGAACGGGAATCGCTGGAAATGTCGTAGGCAAGGGGGCTGAAACTGCAACAGGAGTAGTCTGTGGGGAAGTTTTTTTAAGCGGGGCGGATGGTAAGGGCGCAGGTGCCCCAAATGACCCACGCTCCAATGCAGTCAGCGTTTCAGCCGCAGATTGATAGCGCTGACTGGGCACTGATTGCAACATCCGATCCAAAATATCGGCTAAGCGATCGCTGACGGAGCAGTGCGATCGCCATTGCCAAATGTTGCTATAGGTATCCAGCAATTCGCTCGGCTGTTTGGTGGTCAGCAACATCAGACACGTCACTGCCAGCGCATATAAATCGCTGGATGGATACACTTCCCCGCCTGCCATCTGCTCCGGTGGCGCAAACCCTTCAGAATAAATTCCGGTTGATTTGACCCCTACTTTGGTTGCCTGCCGCACCGCGCCGAAATCTAGCAGGTAAATGAGTCCATTGCGATGCCGCATGATGTTAGATGGTTTGATATCGCGATGGATGGAGCCGTTTTCGTGGACAAATTGCAGCACTTTGAGAATTTCTTGCAGCACATTCAGGAGATTGTCTTCAGAAAATGCGCCAGCCTCCGCCATTTCTTGCTCCATCGTCTGCCCGTCAATATATTCCTGCACCAGATAAAAAAATTGCTCAGCTTTGCTGCCCTGAGAAGCGGGCACAGCGAGTTCAAAAGACGCAAACAAATCGGGGATTTGGGGATGGGTATTGCCCAAATATTCCAGTGCCTCGGCTTCTCGCTCAAATAGATCTTGGGCAATTTGCAGTTGCTTGGCGCTCAGAGTCGTAGAAGGCTGAAATTGCTTAACGACGCAGCGACGAAGACCGGGAGTGTAGCGATCTCGCGCCAAGAAAGCTGCCCCAAAACCGCCTTGTCCCAGCAGTTTTTGCGGCAAATAGCGCCCCACTAAGATCAACGGCATTCCGCAATTGGTGCAAAATTTCTGCTGAACCGCCTTTAGCGTTGCCGAATCATCTAAATCGGTAAAAAAATTCTCAGGTTTTTGGCAACCCGGACGAGTGCAATAGAGATCCATAGAAGTTACACATCAATATCAGATCCGACCCGTGCAACATGCTCCAAACTTGGCGCGATCGCCGGAATCGACTCCGTATGTCCTATGGTATAACGCTGTATTTCCGCTGTGTAGGAGGCAAACTTTGGCAAGATTTCTTTGCAAAATGCTTCTGCCGCTTTAGAACGGTAGCGATTAGGATTAATAATCACCGATAGCATCCGTTTGACGATCACACCCTCTATCTTTGCCCGATGCAGTACGCCCATTTGCAACTCCTTCTCGATCGCCGAAATCGAGACAAACGCCGCACCTAACCCAGACTGCACCGCATTCTTAATTGCCTCGATTGAGTTAAGCTCCATTTCAATCCGCAAACGCCGTGTTTCAATGCCACAGCGAGTTAGCACCTGATCAATCACCTTGCGAATGGTGGATTGGGAATCGAGGGCAATGAACTGGAGCTTGTAGAGATCATCTTTTTGGATAATTTCTTCCCGTGCCAAGACATGCCCGACGGGCAAAATTAGGGCAAGCTCATCCTCCGCATAGGGAACGATTTCTAAAGAGTCTTGCAGTTCAGGAGAAATTTCGCCGCCAATGATCGCCAGATCAATTTGCCCATTTGCCACACTCCAAGAGGTGCGACGGGTTGAATGCACATGAAGCTGCACTGCAACATCAGGATACTTTTGCCGAAACATACCAATCATTCGCGGCAACAAGTAAGTTCCGGTGGTCTGGCTTGCCCCCACAATTAAGGTTCCACCTTGAAGGTTTTGCAAATCTTCAATTGCCCGACAGGTTTCTTGACATAATGTAAGAATTTTTTCACCGTAGCTCAGCAGCAAATGTCCCGCTTCGGTTAGCTGCGCCCGTCTGCCGCCTCGATCGAACAAGGGCACATCCAACTGGCGCTCTAGATTTTGCACTTGCAAACTAACGGCTGGCTGAGAAACATATAAACTATCCGCAGCGCGTTTAAAGCTGCCCTCAGCCGCGATCGCTTTGAGAATACGAAGTTGATCTAAGGTAAAAGGAAGGTCAGACATACAGCTAAACCTGAAGATAGAAAAGAGCCGAAGAATTTACCTATCAGATACAGCCAAATTATGACGATTAGGATCAAATCACTTTGAGGCTTC
>CASBQE010000363.1 GCA_949127665.1 Synechococcales cyanobacterium PMM_0083 | reverse complement strand
CCCTTGGCTTAAAGTTCTGGCTGTCTTGAACCCATCGCCATTTGGACGACAAACGACACGCCTCCAACTTCGTGATAGCGATCTGCCCAAGCTCGGATGACTTCATCCAGTTCTTCAATTGCCTGCTCAACGCGATCCGGAGGAATATCCAACTCTTCCAGAATCCGCATCACTTGAGGATGGCGATTTGCCCAATCGTTCATCAGGCGAAAATATTGGGCGGTGTCTTCGACCATGATGAACGTGCGCTCTTCTTCCGCAGCGGGAGAATAGGAGACTCGCGTCAGGGCATAAAACGGCATTCCCCAAGGTGAATCGATGCGGGTGACGGTGCCAGAATAGATGAGACGGCGTTTAATATGCTCTGCTAGGGCTTCGCTGAGGGGCATCCGGCGATCGCTTGGCAATTCCTCCTGCGATCGCCCATGCAAAAATTCAATCAAATCCAAAAACTGAAAGGAGTTAATGATCTGAGCATCTGGCAAACCGCTAGCACCGAGTTTTTGTTCAAGCTGCCGCTTTTCTTCAGAGGTTAAACTAGAACCTGCAATTCGCGATCGCCCCGGTTGCCAAGAAAACTGCTCCATCCACACATACGGAAACTGAATCAAATAGCGAGGCTCCTGAGAGCCTAGCATTTTGAGCAGCTTACCTTCCGTTAAAGCTTCTCGAACTTCTTCCACGATCGCCTTCACACGTTTTGGCTCAATGTGATGCAAGTGCCCCGTCATTCGGAGATTGTGTTCTTGCTCCAAATAAGTCATGTAAATGGCACATTTTGCCGCTGTTGCCGCCGCGTCTAAAAAAGCGCCGTGTCGGTGCCCACCCGTTCGCATAACGCTAAAGGCTAAATAAAGCATGATTTGATCCATCGCACTTGGACTAAGGCGTTTGATCAAATCCATATCATTGGTCATGTTTAAACCGCTATTTCTCTAAAACCATAACGCTATAAGTATCTTGGGCGCTGCTTTTGCCCCATCATAGTTCCACTTTACTAATAGACAAGTGATTTTTGCAGATAGGTAATAGTGTCATAATTTACCTGCAAGCAGCGGCAGTTTAATCGTCTTACAATAAGCAGGCTTTGAATCTTTATGTTGAAACTGCTAATTATCAACATAATATTCCCTGAATCTATTTGCACACAGCTAATTCGCTTCAAAAATATCAGAATTTTGCGGCTTTAACCTGCTCTGCGACTAAAGTCATCTCTCATTCCCAACCCTTCTCCCGCTTTTAGAGAAGGGAGCAAGAGTTTCTCAAAGGTCCTCTCCCGCTCTAGGAGAGGAATTTACGGGGAGGGAGAATGGGAAAGTTGCCCAGCGTATGTTCAACTAAGTTATAGGTATCCTCTAGCGCTCGACGGCAGTAGAGACGGGTTTAGTCATCAGCTAATCGCGCTACCCATACGGATTGGCAAGTCAATGCTTCGCCATCGCTTAAGCATTACAATCTAAACATCAAAAAGTTTTTGTGAAACTCTTCTCCAGTTTTTCCAAACGACTTTTACGAACCGACACAAGCCAACTATCCCTTAATTGGGCTAGCAGTTAGCCAGGAATCTCCGTAAAAAACCTGATTTCTCTCATGACTCGATTTATCATACTGAGAAGACAGTGTTTTTCAAGATCCATTAGGGTCACATATAAGCTGAACGCTTTTGCACATCCCTAATTTCTATTGCAAGGTTTGCACCCCGTGAATTACCTCGATTCAGATCATCCAAAAGTTCTTGTAGTAGATGATCATCCTTCTAGCCGGATGACAGCCGTTGCGCTGTTGTCAGTTGAAGGCTACGACGTGATTGAAGCGGATAGTGGTCCTAATGCCTTGGAAATGGTCAATTCTGGTAATCCAGATCTGATTTTGCTGGATGTGATGATGCCGGGGATGGATGGGTTTGAAGTGTGTCGCCGCCTCAAACAAAGTGACCATACCCGCCTGACCCCAATTGTATTCATCACGGCATTGGACGATCGCCGTTCCCGACTGCGCGGCATCGAAGCGGGGGGCGATGACTTTTTGACCAAACCGTTCGATCAGCTAGAGCTATCGGCACGGGTTAAATCACTGATTCGGCAGAAGCGCTTGAACGAAGACTTAGACCACGCAGAGAAAGTCTTGTTCTCGATCGCGCGCACCATCGAAAGCCGTGATCCTAATACTGGTGACCATTGTGAGCGTCTAGTCACTCGCGGCAAAGAATTTGGCGAATTTTTGGGGCTGGCTCGTGGAGAAGTGCGCGATTTGATGTGGGGCGGCTATTTGCATGACATTGGCAAAGTGGGCATTCCAGATGCCGTTTTGCTAAAACCAGGAAAACTGACTCCTGACGAGTGGGAGATTATGCGCCAGCACGCTTCCATTGGAGAGAAAATTTGCCAGCCCTTACGCACCATGCGTGGAGTCGTGCCCATTATTCGCTCGCACCATGAGCGCTGGGATGGTTCGGGCTATCCTGACGGGCTGGTTGGCGATCAAATTCCACGTTTAGCGCAGATCTTTCAACTGATTGATATTTACGATGCCTTGACCAGTGAGCGTCCCTATAAACGTGCCTTTACTCACACTGAAGCGCTGGATATTTTGGACGAAGAAACTGCAAAGGGCTGGCGTAATCCAGAGTTGATGTCGAAGTTTAAGGCATTTATTCTATCAACGCCAGAAGATGCCGCAACTGCGAATGCAACGATTCAACCAGCATCATCTGCGGCATAGGTTTTACTATGAAAGTTTTGGTTACTGGAGCCAACGGATTTACAGGATCACATCTGGTTAAAGTGCTTAATCAGCGGGGCGATCGCGTGGTTGGATTAGTCCGCAAGTCCAGCAACCTCCAGCGCTTGGCAAACTGTCAGATAGATTTGGTGTATGGAGAAATTAGCGAAGCGAAGCGCGATGAAGTCCTTCGCGCTGTCCTAAAGACCGCCATGACAGGGGTAGATGTAGTATTTCATCTGGCTGCTTATGTGGAATTAGGCATTGTCGATGAAGTGGAAATGCAGCGGGTGAATGTGGACGGCACTCGTGCGATCGTGGAAGCAACACAGGCAGCAGGAGCCAAACTGATCTATTGCAGCACCATCGGCATTTTTGGCGATACCAATGGTCAAACAGTTGATGAAACCTTTGTACGTCAGCAGAAAGGGTTTTCTTCTGCCTACGATCGCACTAAGTACGAAGCGCAACAACTGGTCGATTGTGCGGCTGCACAAGGATTAGATGCCATCAGCATCTTACCATCCGGCATTTTTGGTGCGGATGATCCTCATTTCGGTGCTGTTCTTCAGTCCTTTTTAAAGGGACGCTTAAAATTGTGGGCAGGCGGACAACGGATAACAGGCATTGTGCAGGTAGATGACTTGGCGATCGCCATGCTGTTAGCCGCCGAAAAAGGCAAATCAGGCGAACATTACATCATTTCTGCTGGTGACCTAACGACCCGTGAAATGTTTGAAATCCTAGGGCAAGAATCAGGACTTTCTGCCCCTGTCGATGCACCGGAGTGGCTTGTGCGATTGTTGGGCAATCTGCTTGATCCCGTAGGTCGGCTGCTTTCCTGGCAGCCCCCCTTAAGTCGAGAGCGAGTTCACTATATCTATGATCGCTGTGTGCAAGTAAATGCCACTAAAGCACGACAAGAACTTGGCTGGCAACCGCGATCAGTTGAACAAACTCTAAAAGAATTGGTGAAAGCTAGCCTCACAACTCCCATTAACCAATCTGGCAACCCTTAGTAAACCTTTTCAGCAGTCGCTATGCTAATCACCCGTTGAAGACTCACGACTTTACCCAACATAACAGACGCGCAGATTACAACTTATATTGAAATAGATGCTAAACATCAAAGCAGGACTGTATAGCCCTGCTTTGATGCAATCGGTAGACTAGAAAATTAATTTATTTGCCGAGAAATTAGCTTTTCAAAATTAGCTTGAGTTTGCTGTAACAATTGTTCTCGGCTATCGGTCACTTGGGTTAAAGGTGGAACTAAGTTGCGAGCTTGTAGACTCATATGAAGCTGAAGATGAGCCACATATTCACTAATATCTTCTCGATTAGAAACGTGTAAAGCTTGATGTGAGCGCAATTCCAAGAGTGTTCTCCTTTTCCCAAACTCTGCAAGATTGTTCTATATGAACGAAACTAACATGGATACTCATTCAGCAGGTGTCTCCGCAACGAAGTTTAATGCTAGCTTTGCAATCTATAAAAAGGATGAATCTTCTCAGCGATCGCTGAACCGATGTCAACATTTGAATAACTCACTGCGATCGCCGTTTCCGCTCGATGTATGCTACTCTAGTGAGTCATCACGGACGCATAGCTCAGTTGGTTAGAGCACCACGTTGACATCGTGGGGGTCTCCCGTTCGAGTCGGGATGTGTCCATTCTTGTACAACTTTGACCGCAGACAAGTAACAATTTGTGAAAGTTTATCGCGCAGCCCGGAAGGAAAGACCTCTGGTTATGCACGTCAACGCAAGGGATTGAAAACTACGGATGGTGACCGGGTGCTAGATATGACCGTTCTCAACTTTATCTCCTGTGCTGATTAGGGTTACTCGTTACTCCAAACAGGCGAAATTTTTAGCCGATCGCCAGAGTTATCGGTTACGTTGAATCGATTTGGGCATATTGGGGTAGAGATCTTTAAGGCTACAGAGCCAGACCTAAGTTCCATACTGTTGAGCTATTTTTGATGGATCAAGCACTGCAAAACAAACTCGTCTCTTTTATCTGGTCGATCGCGGATGATTGCCTGCGGGATGTCTACGTGAGGGGCAAGTATCGGGATGTCATCTTGCCGATGTTCGTGTTGCGGCGGCTGGATTGCCTGTTGGAGGAAACGAAAGCAGTCGTTACAGAGGAAGTGCGCTTCCAGCGAGAGGATGCAGGCTTCACCACGCTTGACCCTGTTGCCCTGCGAGATGCTTCAGGCTGTGTGTTTTACAACATTTCAGACTGGACATTAAAGAAACTGGTCAAGAGTGCGACGAATAGCCGTCAGATCCTTGAAACGAACTTTCAGGTCTATCTGGATGGGTTTAGCGACAACGTAAAGGAGATTATCGAAAAGTTTGACCTGCGGAGTCAGATCAAACGGATGGTACAGGCGGACGTGCTGTTAGAGGTACTGGACAAATTCGTCTCGCCTTACATTAACCTCAGCCCGAACGATGCCTTAGATCCAGAGGGGCGCAAACTACCTGGACTGAGCAATCTGGGCATGGGGTATGTGTTTGAGGAGCTGATCCGCAAGTTTAACGAAGAGAATAACGAGGAAGCGGGGAGCACTTTACGCCGCGTGAGGTGATCAAGCTGATGACCCATGTGCTGTTTATTCCCATACAGGATCGACTTCCGCCTGTCATCACGATTTATGACGGGGCTTGCGGGTCGGGAGGAATGCTCACAGAGTCCCAAAATTTCATCATCGATCCAGACGGCGGCATTCGATCGAACGCTCGGATTATGCTCTATGGCAAAGAAGTAAACGGCGAAACCTACGCGATCTGTAAGTCGGACATGATGATCAAGGGGAATGACCCAGCAAACATCAAGTTTGGCTCAACGCTATCAATGGATGAGTTTGCCGGGATGCGGTTTGACTTCATGCTGTCCAATCCGCCCTATGGCAAGTCTTACAAATCAGAGCAGAAATTTATCCTGGATGGCAAGGATGTGCTTGATCCTCGCTTTCAAGTGGAGCTGAAGAACTTTAAGGGTGAGGCAGAAACGGTTCCGGCAACGCCGCGATCGTCCGATGGGCAATTGCTGTTCTTGATGGATATGGTCAGCAAAATGAAGCCCTTGAAGGATAGCCTGTTGGGAACGCGGATTGCTTCGGTTCACAATGGCTCATCGCTGTTTACGGGGGATGCGGGCAGCGGGGAAAGCAATATCCGCCGCACCATTATCGAAAATGACTGGCTGGAGGCGATCGTTCAGTTGCCCAATAACCTGTTCTACAACACGGGCATTACAACCTATATCTGGGTGCTGTCCAATAGCAAGGCACCCAACCGAAGAGGGAAGGTGCAACTGATTGATGCGTCAGAACTCTACCAGAAGCTACGAAAGAATCTAGGGGCGAAGAACTGTGAGTTTTCCCCAGAACATATCGAAAAAATTACTCAGCTTTATCTAGAGATGCAGCCCTCACCCCAGCCCTCTCCCGCTGGGAGAGGGAGCCAGACTCCGGTTCCTCTTCTCCATGGGGAGAAGGGGCTAGGGGATGAGGGCAAGATCAAGTCTAAAGTGTTTGATAACAGTGATTTTGGCTACTACAAAGTTACGGTGGAGCGTCCATTGCGGTTGGCGGCTCAGTTTACCCCGGAACGGGTGGCAACCTTGCGGTTTGTGCCTGCGTTGCGATCGCCCATGGAGTGGGCGTATGAGCAATGGGGCGATGCAGTTTACCACGGACTGACGACGCACAAAGCCGCGATCGAGGCGCATCTAGAGCAGGAAGAAATCGAGCTTAACAAGAAGCAACGGGATACCCTGTTTTCGCTCAAAACTTGGGAGACGCAACGTAACCTGATGGTTGTGGGTGAGCGCTTGATGGAGGCAGTAGAGGATGAGCGATCGCTCGATTTTAATGAATTTAGTGTGGCGGTTGATACCGCTTTGAAGCTGCTGCAAATTAAGCTTGCAGCGAGTGAGAAGAACCAAATTCTGAATGCGGTGACCTGGCGGGATGAGCAGGCGGCGAAGGTGATCAAGAAGGTGCATAAGCTGAAAGGAGATGACCTGACTGATCGGTTGGTCGAACTGGACACCACTCAGGAACATTTGCAGGATTTTGGCTACTGGGCGGACGAGAAACCGGGGCAATGGATCGAGTATGAGCCGGATAGCGATCTGCGCGACACTGAAAATGTGCCCCTCACCCCAGCCCTCTCCCACGGGGAGAGGGAGCCAAGCCAGGTGATCCACGCTTATTTTGTCCGGGAGGTGCGTCCCCATGTAGAGGATGCCTGGATCGCCCTGGATAAAACCCAGATTGGCTATGAAATTAGCTTCAACAAGTACTTCTATCAGCATAAGCCGCTGCGATCGCTGGAAGCAGTGACGGCAGAGATCTTGCAGCTAGAGCAGGAAACTGAGGGACTGCTGAAGCGATTGGTGAGCTTTGGCGATTCTGTCAAGATTTAGTGTCATGAGGTATTTAACCAAAAAACCGATGTTACGATATAGACCAAATCTATATCTCTATAAGGGGCAGGATCAGTTTCTAGCTGAACAGAAGGTAAAAATTATGCTAGAAAATTTAATCCTATACTTTGCTTGTAGAACCAAAGGGCGCATTACCAAGACCCAGTTGGTTAAATTCTTGTACCTGGCTGATCTGTACTCCGTCAAGTGGACGGGGCAGCAGCTTACTGACCTGGATTGGTGCTATTACAATCACGGTCCTTGGAATCAGGCGATTGATACGGCTCTAGAGCGCATGGAAGTCTTATCGTTTCAGCAAGATGGGAATGCTGTTTTAATTACCGTGAAAGATGAATCACTATTCTCGGCTGATTTTGACTTGTCGGAAGGGCTACAACTGATGTTAGAAAACATCAGAAGAGAGTGGGCTGGCTCTGGGGCTGAAAAGTTTCAGGAATTAATGAGCTATGTTTACGCGACCGCTCCAATGGTTGAGGCTAAGAGTCAGCACACACCAGAGGAACAAGCTCCGCTCAACCTTCAGCTAGAGAGAGAGAAATTGCTTGAAGAATTAGGGGTATAAGGTTTGGCTGGTAAGAGTCCTCGCCAGGGTTGGGTTTATATGATTAATCCATACCGGGTATCGCTTCGATGTAGGAGTGGTCATTTACACATTTATGACTTAGAGGCTCCAGGTGAAATTGAGTGTAAGACGGTTTCCTGCACCCTCACGATCAACTCTAGTCGAGTTTTTCGGGGAACTCACCCTCACGTCATTTGGACAAGCGACCAATTTCAAGATGAATCTGGGTATATTCAAACTTTTACGGTAATTCCTTTAACTTCTAAAGACACCTTTGCAGGCTTACCAACTACGTACCCGATTACAAATACTGCAAAAAATGGACTCAGCAGTAAGTCTTATGCATTGCCGCATCAAATTTGTACAGTAGACGGAAATTGCTTCAAAGATGCTTCTGGAAATTGGCTCAATCGGCAAGGTCAACTGGAACAAAAAGATAGAAGTGAAATTACCAAGCGTTTGAAATTTTTTCTGGTTTTTGATAACTCTCCAGATGAAGACTGGTTTAAAAAAATGCAAGCCCGGAGCTTGTGCGGAAGATTTATGGTTATCTGTCTGAATCTGAGAGGGGTGCATTGCTAGAAAGCTTATTAGACAATTTCGAGTCGTTAGGGGAGGTTGAGTAAATGGCTTTCCCAAAGTATGAAAGCTACAAAGATAGCGGGGTTGGATCGGTTGGGAAAATCACCTCACCGCGATCGCTGGAACAAGTGACGGCAGAGATTTTGCAGCTAGAGCAGGAAACTGAGGGGCTGTTGAAGCGGTTGGTGAGCTTTGGGGTAGTAGACGATGGCTAGGGATATTTTTCATGATGCAGTGAGGGCTGGACTGCAAAAGGATGGGTGGATTATTACAGATGATCCGCTAAGTTTGAAGTCTGGCGATACTCGTATTTATATTGACTTAGGAGCTGAAAGAATCTTGGCGGCTGAGCGAGGTGAAGCGAAAATCGCAGTGGAGATTAAAACCTTTGCCAGCGATTCTGTGGTGTTTGACTTTTATGTGGCGATTGGGCAGTTTATTAACTATCAAGTGGCGCTAGAAAATAAAGATCCAAACCGTCTTTTACATCTCGCAGTACCTCAAGAAATTTACGATACGTTTTTTCAATCTCTGCGGGCAAAGGCTGTCGTTCAAAAATATCAAATTCGGCTCATTGTTTATAATTCTGAAAATGAGGTGATTTTAAAATGGCTGATTTGAATGAATATCGGCGCGTTATTCAAGCTTTACTACAAGAATTCCATGGCTATGATCAGTCTGGAAGTAACCATGGGGTAGAGTCGCAAGTTGTTTTTGATACGGAACATGATCACTATCTTTTGATTGATGTGGGCTGGGAAGGGAAACAGTTTATCTATGGAACAATTATCCATATTGACATTAAGGGCGACAAGGTTTGGATACAGCGAAATAATACAGAGATAAATTTGGCAGAACGTTTGATAGAGCAGGGCGTTCCCAAACAAAACATTGTTCTGGGGCTACATTCGCCGTTTATGCGACAAGCCTCTGGCTATGCGGTTAGTTAGAGGAAATGAAATAAAGCGTGGTATGGCTACTTTGGCAATTCAAACGGATGAGCGGGTAAAAACAGTGCGCTTTACTGACGATGCGATCAATGTGGGGCTGATGGCTGGACGGATCATCACCGTACCGCTGGTGTGGTATCCGCGATCGCTACACGCCAAGCCAGCACAGCGGGAAAACTGGGAAATTTGCGGGGGCGGCTATGGGCTGCACTGGGAAACTCTAGGTGAAGACCTGAGTACGGCAGGGATGCTGTGGGCTGACCCTGCGCCCGGTGCTGTGCGGGAGGTGAAATAATGCCAACTTTCCCGAAGTATGAAAGTTATAAGGATAGTGGGGTTGAGTGGTTAGGAAAATCACCTCACCGAGATCGCTGGAAGCAGTGACGGCAGAGATTTTGCAGCTAGAGCAGGAAACTGAGGGGCTGTTGAAGCGGTTGGTGAGCTTTGGTGGTAAGTCTGAGCAACGCTAGACTGAAGATAAAAATTGGGGGAAGGGCATGCAGACAATTTCGATCGCGGTTGAAAAAGATATTCAAAAGGCGTTTGAGCAAGCGAGCGAAGATGAGCGTCGGGCTTTAGGGGCGTTCATTAGCCTACTGCTCAAAGAGTCTTGGACTAGAAAGAGCTTAGTTGAGGTGATGAAGGAAATTGGCGATCGCCCACAGCAGCAAAAACTTACACCGGAGCTATTACAGGAAATTTTTGAAAAAATAAGACATCACCACAAACCTCGCCTACTGGCTCAATTGCGTCAGATTAAGCTTTCTACTGCTCCTGATCTATCGCTGAATCACGAGCGTCATTCTAACTAATTTCATGCCCGATTCTAAGATTTTTATTGACACATCTTATGTGATTGCGCTGATCAATGATCGCGATCAGTACTATCCGCAGGCGCAAATTTTGTCAGAGCAGTATGAGACGGGTGCTTTTGTCGTGACAGATGCCGTCTTGCTAGAGATTGGTAATGCTCTTTGTCGTGGCTTTAAGCAAGAAGCCGCCCAAGTGATCCAGTATTTTTTGGTAGCTGAAGACGTTGAAATCGTTGCTCTAACAACTGAACTCTTTTTAGAAGGCTTTGCACTCTATCAGACTTATCAGGATAAGGAATGGAGCCTGGTTGACTGTATTTCTTTTGTTGTCATGCGACAAAAAGAGATCCAACAAGCTCTCACCTTCGATCGACATTTTGAGCAAGCTGGATTTCAACGACTGATAGCAGGGAAGGTGAAATAATGCTGGCTTTCCCGAAGTATGAGAGTTATAAGGATAGTGGGGTTGAGTGGTTGGGAGAAATTCCAAGCGAGTGGAACACTAAAAAGCTGAAGTTTTGCTGTAAAAACAATGCCTTCGTTCTCCCCGAAACTACACATCCAGATTTTCAAATTCGTTATGTTGACATTGGCTCTGTAACTCAAGGGAGAATTGAAAAAGTAGAATGCCATACTTTCAAAGATGCTCCGTCTAGAGCTAGGAGATTAGCTAGGGAAGGAGACACAATAGTTTCAACTGTCCGAACTTATCTAAGGGCAATTTCATATATAGAAAAAGAATATGCTGATTGTGTATTTTCAACTGGTTTTTCTGTTTTAAGTCCTGAGGGCTATTTTGATAAAAAGTTTTTTAGCTACTTATTACAGTCAGAATTATTCATAGGCGAAGTAGTACGGTACTCAAAGGGAGTGAGCTTTCCTGCAATTACATCTTTAGAACTGGGAAATTTTCCCGTCCCAATTCCAACGATCGCAGAACAGAAGCGAATTGTTGAGTTTCTCGATCGCACCACCGCCGACATCGATCGCGCCATATCCCGAAAACAACGCCTCATCGAACTCCTGCAAGAACAAAAAGCCATCCTCATCAACCAAGCCGTCACCAAAGGGCTAAACCCCAACGTTCCCATGCGTGATAGTGGTATTGAGTGGCTTGGTGAGATTCCAGAATGCTGGGAAACGATAACAGTCAAGCAGATAGCTCCGAATGGTTATAAAACATTCATTGATGGTGATTGGATTGAGTCACCATACATTACAGAATATGGAATTCGACTAATTCAAACAGGAAATATTGGAACAGGAGAATATAGGGAAAAAGGATTTAGATATGTTTCAGAATCTACCTTTAAAGCACTGAATTGCACAGAAATTTTTCCTGATGATGTCCTAATTTGTCGCCTTGATGGGCCAGTAGGTCGTGCATGTCTTGCACCCAATCTAGGTGTCAGGATGATTACTTCAGTAGACAATGCAATTCTAAAACCATCACAAGACTTTGATCCAAGATTTATTGTTTACTCTATGTCTTCTGATTCCTGGTTGGAATGGATCAAAGCATTATGCCGTGTTGGAGGTGGATTTCGATTTAGGATTAGTCGATCTATGTTAGGAGAATTAAAAATCGCTGCTCCACCACTTCAAGAGCAACAAAAAATTGCAGATCAACTTGATTCCATATTTCAAGAAAATCTAGCCCTTGTTAATAAGCTTTTAGACGGAATTGAGAGACTTAATGAGTATAGACAAATTGTGATTTCCCAAGTTGTTACTGGAAAGATAAAAATCTGAGGTTAACGTCATGGTCAGCACAGTCTACGAAAATCCTCTAACAGCCGAGACTGTTCTCCAAACTCTGCAAGCACAGCCCCAGCTTTTCGAGACCTTTCAAATCAAACGTCTTGCCTTATTTGGTTCTGTTGCCCGCAACCAAGCCACCACCGCCAGCGATTTAGATTTCCTGGTGGAGTTTGAAGGGGCAGCAACCTTTGACCGTTATATGAATCTGAAGTTTTTCCTGGAAGACTTGTTGGGCAAGCCTGTTGATTTGGTGACACAGCGATCGCTCAAGCCCCAAATTGCTGATGCGGTGCTAGAAGAGGCGATTCTGATTGGAGGGCAAAAACCATGAAAACCCTGCGAGAGATTCAGAGTACCCTACGGCAGCACCTTCCCGCAGTGCAGCAAAAATATCACGTTCGGCAACTCGGCATTTTTGGTTCCTTCGTGCGGAGTGAGCAAACCGACACTAGCGATGTCGATGTACTGGTCGAATTTGACCCCGATGCTCGGTTTGGCTTACTCACCTTCTGCCAACTCGAAAACGACCTCAGCGAGTTGCTACAGCGCAAAGTCGATTTAGTCATGAAAGACGGGTTGAAACCGCGCCTTGGGGAGCGTATCTTGCAGGAGGTCATTTACCTATGACCCCACGCCAGATCGAAGACTATCTGCAAGATATTTTGGATGCCATCGCCGCCGCACAGCAGTTCACCGCCGGGATGAGTTTTGAAGACTTTGCAGCCGACCAGAAAACCGTCTTTGCCGTCACCCGCGCCATTGAAATTGTTGGAGAAGCAACCAAGAGCATTCCCCAACCTTTACGGGAAACCTATCCTCAAATTCCCTGGAAAAGCATTGCTGGAATGCGAGATAAAGTCATTCACCAATATTTCGGGGTCAATCTTCAGGTACTTTGGGACACGGTACAGCAAGACCTCCCAGCCCTGCAACCTGTCATGGCTCAAATGCTCAACGATCTGTCTAATACTTAATCCTGACAATGAGGAACGGTTATGGTCAGTCAAACCAATGAACGCGCACTCGAAAACTGCATCGAAACATCATTGATTCAGGGTTCCCGCTACGAAAAAGGCAACCCGGCTGACTTCGATCGCGAGTTTGCCATCGATCGCGAGAAGTTTTGGCGCTTCCTGGAAACCACCCAACCCAAAGAACTCGACAAGTTACGCGATCGCGAAGACTCTTCCAAGCGCAGTCTTCGACAGAAATCAAAGCGTGCGGCTATGGACGATGCCTACATGCTCAAGGTGATAGCAGCGGCTCTGCCCGAACCTAGTCAAAATCTAGAACCCAGTTGTCAATAGCATTTGAGATGCGCTTACCCTGCATCTCGGACATAATGCACCTTATTTTCTACCCCCCAATAGCCGCGAATGCGGTCAGCCAATGCTTCTGCCGTATCGATAAAAGAGGCAACGTAGTAACGGGTTTCTGTGGAGACTTCGATCATAGTGGCGCGATGCACTTGGCGCTCTGATTGGACACGAATCAGGGTTTGCACGCCTGGAAAAT
>CASBQE010000362.1 GCA_949127665.1 Synechococcales cyanobacterium PMM_0083 | reverse complement strand
TACAAATTAGAGATTTTAGAAGGATTGCAAGAGCCAATCACGCTGTATCACTTGGGCGACGAATGGTGGGATTTGTGCGCCGGACCCCATGTGGAAACCACCGCAGAGTTGAATCCAGAAGCGATCGCCTTAGAAAGTGTGGCGGGAGCTTACTGGCGCGGCGATGAAACCAAAGCCCAACTGCAACGAATTTATGGCACTGCCTGGGAAACTCCTGAGCAACTCGCAGAGTATCAACGCCGTAAAGAAGAAGCCATCCGGCGAGATCACCGCAAGATCGGTAAAGAATTGGGGCTATTCATTTTTTCTGATCCGGTGGGTCCTGGCTTGCCCCTGTGGACTCCCAAAGGAACCATTCTGAGATCGCTCCTAGAAGACTTTCTCAAAAAAGAACAGGTGAAGCGCGGCTATTTGCCCGTCGTTACCCCCCACATTGCCCGTGTGGATCTGTTCAAACTATCGGGGCATTGGCAGAAGTATAAGGAAGACATGTTCCCGTTGATGGCAGATGATGACGGCGATCGCGCTCTAGAACAGGGCTTTGTGATGAAGCCGATGAACTGCCCGTTTCACATCCAGATTTATAAAAGTGAACTGCGCTCTTACCGTGAACTGCCCATGCGACTGGCGGAGTTTGGCACGGTTTATCGCTACGAACAATCCGGTGAATTGGGCGGCTTAACCCGTGTGCGCGGCTTTACAGTCGATGACTCGCACCTCTTCGTCACTCCAGAACAGTTGGACTCAGAATTTCTCAGCGTCGTGGACTTGATCCTGACCGTATTCAAAAGCTTGCAGCTTAAAAACTTCCGCGCCCGTCTCAGCTTCCGCGATCCGACCTCTGACAAATATATTGGCTCTGATGAAGCTTGGGAAAAAGCAGAAGGTGCGATCCGGAGGGCGGTAGAAACGCTGGGGATGGATCACTTTGAAGGCATTGGCGAAGCGGCATTTTATGGTCCTAAGCTGGATTTTATTTTCCAAGATGCGCTGGAGCGGGAATGGCAATTGGGCACAGTGCAGGTGGATTACAACTTGCCAGAACGGTTTGAACTGGAATATGTGGCAGAAGATGGCACCCGCAAACGCCCGGTGATGATCCATCGCGCGCCCTTTGGATCTTTGGAACGGCTGATTGGCATTTTGATTGAAGAATATGCCGGAGACTTTCCCCTATGGCTGGCTCCAATTCAGGTGCGCTTGCTGGCAGTGGGTGAGGAGCAATTACCCTTTGCCAAACAGGTTGCGGCTGAAATGCAACTGCTAGGGATTCGGGCGGAAGCCGACACCAGCGGCGATCGCCTAGGCAAACTGATCCGCAACGCCGAAAAAGCTAAAATCCCCGTGATGGCAGTGATCGGCGCAAAAGAGGTGGAAGCCAATGCCCTCAGCATCCGCACCCGCGCCGCTGGTGAACTGGGTATCCTGTCGGTTGCGGAAGTGTGCGATCGCCTCAAAACCGCCAACCAAACCCACGGTAATTTCTAGCCTGGTTGTAGCGATGACTCAACTCAAGTACCCAATGGTGATTCAATGGTCTGATGAAGACGATTGTTTTTTAGTGGGGTTTCCTGACTTTTTACAGCAACGCTGGCGAACGCATGGCAACACCTATGAGCTAGCTGTCAGTAATGGCATTGAAGCCTTGGAGTCGCTGATCATGGCTTATGAAGCGACAGGTGAATCCTTACCAGAACCCACTGTCTGTGAAGCTGCGTAAAAAGGCGATCGCCTGAACATTGCCAACCTAACCCACGGCAATTTTTGACTCTTTGAAAGTGCATAAAATTACCGCCTGCAAGTTTGGCTTCTTTCAAGACATTATTAGCCTCACTCAGTATTTGTCTTTCAGGGTTGGCAGCATTTGATCGACTTTATGCTCTCTAGTGCAAAACCTAGTCCTATAGATTCCTCTTAAGTTTTTGAAGTTGGAATTGCTGATTCTATGTAGCGACTTTGCGTGCTTCCTCAGCCTCTAATTGAGCTAGAGTTGCTGTTGCCTCTGCTAAATATTGAGCAATATTGGCTCGAACAACCGGGTCAATCTCCCGCTGCAACTCCTTAAAATGGAACGAAACCCGAATGCGGCATCCTCCTAAAGACTCAGGATCGATCGCATAGCGTTTGACTTCAAGCATCCAGACGTTCCTCCTGTAACTCAATCCTGAGCAACCGTCGCTCAGACTCAGTGTAGATAAATTTTACCCCAACCATCACGTTGTCCTGCAACGCAACATCTTGGCGTGCCTCTGTTGGATCAAGAGAAGAATGTCTTGCCAGAACTGTATAAGAACCAAATGGCAAATTTCCAAAAATCGCAATACCCGATCGCATCATCACAGGTTGCTGGTCAATTACAGTTCCTTCAGTAGCCAACAAGACAATAATCAGTTCTCCGTCTACCGAAGATATGCCTACGCCCTGCTCATTTCGGATGACCGCAATAATATCTGACAAAGCATTCCCACTGAAAAATTGCACTCAAATCTTACCGCCAAATTGGTGTCTCTCATACAATGACGGCTCTCTAGCTCTGAGCGATACCTAATCGAAAACTTCTCAAGTTGTAAACAAGTTAGTAATCTTTTTTGGGCTTTGGGAATTCTGGGTAGTAAGTTACGGCTAAATTTAGAAACTAGGTCAGTATGAAGCTTAAAGTCACTACGATCGCCACCCTACTCATCAGCACACTGATGATTCTATGGTCACTTCCTGCGATCGCTGCAAGTAACGACGACCTCAATCGCCTTATTAGTACAAATAGCTGTTCAGGATGCGATGTCAGTGGAGCTACTTTGAATGAAACCGATTTATCCAAGGCAGATTTAAGTCGTACCGATTTGTCTGGAGTAGATCTAACCAAAGCCATCCTTAAAGGCGCAGACCTCAGTCATACCAATCTTCAAGGTTCAAAGCTACAGAGTACAGACCTCAGTAGTACTAACTTGAGTGGTGCAGATCTTAGCAACGCCCAACTGATTAGCGCAATTCTTAGCAATGCGGATTTAACAGGTGCAAACCTGAGTAATGCTGAGTTGAAAGGAGCGAGGTTTTGGGGATTTGCAGGATTCGCCAATTTAAGCTCAGCAAATCTCAGCGGTGCCAAATTGAAAGGAGTTGACCTGTCAAAAATTAAGCTTTCGGATGCAAATCTCACCAGTGCCGATCTTAGTGGCAGCAGTTTGCGCGATGCTCTTTTGAATGGTGCAAATTTGAGCAATGCGAATTTGATTCAAGCCAATATGGCTAATGCTCGGCTCAATCATGCGAATTTGAAGGCTGCTCAACTCACAGGGGCAAATCTTAAGAAAGCAAATTTGACAGGTGCCGACCTCACAGGCGCAGATTTACGTGAAATCAACCTGACTGATGCAATTTTGACAGATGCACTTGGCTTAGATCCCTACGCAGAGCAACTTGCTCAAAAAGCTACGACTGCTGCTAATCAGGAGGATTATCTGGGGGCGATCGCCTACCTGCAACAAATTCCCTCCCAAACTGAGTACTACGAAAAAGCTAAATCTCAAATACTTGATTTTACAGAAAAACAACGTATCAAGGAACAACAGCAGAGGGATACAGAATCAGACAAACAACTTCAGGATGCTTACGTTGCAGCAGATAAAGGGGATTATAAGCGTGTACTCAACTTGCTAAAAAGAATTTCAGAGAATACATCTGCATGTAACACCGCTCAAGCCAAGCTCCCAGTTTACGAGGCTAAACTGCAAGAAAGCAATGCAGAGCAATTAATCAAAGATGCTGAATGGTGGGCGAACTCTGGAAATTACTTAAGTGCAATAGATAAATTGAATAAGGTTCTAGCAAACACAAACTCTTACACCGTAGCCCAGCAAAAAATTGCTGATTACAAGCAGAAGCAGGAGGAAAGGAGTAAATCAATTAAGACTAAATCTCAAAATACTCCGCCTGAAGTTATGTTAGCTGCAATTGATAAAGACCATTTTGGAACAACCTTTCCATTGTCACTATATCGATTTGCTCTAAATGAGCTTGGCATGAGATGTTCTGCAACTGATGTGCAGATTGCGAGCATGTCTGTTGAGATGACTAATATGTTGCGTAGAAAAGGAAAGTCTTTTGATAATCTTAGCTTTCTAAAACAAGCCATTGACGCTACTGAAGATGGTCTAGAAGGTCAGTGTGCAGACCTCTTTGCACTTCTTGCAACACTGATTCAAGTTGAGCCTAACTAGCCTCTCGATTCATTCCAATAAAGGTTTTAAATTTATGCAAGCGCAATGTAATTCGTCATCTTCACTTCGTCATATCTCAACTAGAGTCCCTTGTCATGATAGAGGCTGGAACGGCACAGTTTGCAATGCGCATTCTTGGAGTTGGTAGTGAGTGCGTTTTTGACGTTTACGAAGCAGTGGTGGTCTGGGATGGAGTTTTGCTGACTATCCCAGTAGATGAAGCTGGTTCGGAACCCCTCGTCACATGTCCTTCATAACTTGATCCGCTACCCCATTGCCCACTGTTTTCCAGTTGCTTGTTCAAAATTTGGTGTGGAAAACTCAACAGACTGGGACGCGATCGCTTTTACGCCGTGGGTGACTTGATGCAATAGCCAAAAGTCTTGGGTTTGCACCTTGCCAAATCCGGCTGCGCCCATCCAAGCATCGGTACTGCCCTGGGCATATTCGCGAATATAGGGTTCTTCAAAAATGTCAGTTAGCCATTCGGTTTGCCGCAATGATTTTTGATTGCCATCCAAAATCAGCACTTCGCCCCCAACCGTCAGCAATCGATGGCACTCACGCAAAATCTCCTTGGCGATCGCGGT
>CASBQE010000361.1 GCA_949127665.1 Synechococcales cyanobacterium PMM_0083 | reverse complement strand
CCTATTCTCCAGACCTTTCACCCATTGAATTGTGTTGGTCTAAACTCAAGCAATTGCTCCGCTCTGTTAAAGCTCGAACTCATGCAGCGCTCGACCAAGCTTTAACTCAGATTATCAATCAATGTATTTCCTCTGATGACGCAATCGGCTGGTTCAATCACTGTGGTCTATTCATGTGAAAATTGCTGTAAAAAGGTTAGAACAATTGAGAGAATATAAAAGCAGTAGGACAATATCCGCATGAAGAGATAAGCTAATCGTCATTTATTTTTCCAAGCCGATCCCCTCGCTGTGTGGATTTCAAGCCCGATTTTATGCAACTTGAATGCACATCAGCTTAAAGAGACTGCATATGTTCAAACGAAAAATATCGAGTTCCTTCTGATGGATGAGCATACCCGGCTAATACAGAGAACCAGTAATAAATCGACCAAAAGAATGTCCCTAAGAACATTAACGGAGTGCCTGGTATATCAAAAAGCTGTTGGCGAAAATCTAACTCTACGAAGCGCAATATTTCTTGAATATAAGGAAATTCTTCGGTGTTGAGATACCAAGGAAATGTAACCGATGGATAGGCAGTAAGTACTAATGAATAGGCAATGATGGCTGAAAGTAGGCAAGCTGTGAAAACAGTATTGCGACGTTCGATCGCAAAGAAACTACGAAATGATTGAATGGGTTTATTCAAGAACTGAGTTAACAAATACATAGGGACTTCCTGACTTCGATAGTGCATTTACAGCTAGATCTTTTAAAGGGCGGCTTAGCGAGCGAACATTCTAATAGATCGGTTGGTAACAAAGTCGCGAGAAATTCGATCATGTGGTGCATACATCGACGTGTCGAATCGTTGGGGCAATAACTCATCCGGAAACTTTTCAAGGAGTGAGATCTTACCGTCGGGTTCGTAGCGTAAGGCGATAATTTGACTATAGGAAACCTGGTCGATTTTCTGTGCCATTCCTTTTTTTTGCCAACTCATTCCCTTTGCCGTAAAGTTCCATGGGTTATCAGTAGAGTGTGCTCCATTTTCGTCAAGAAAATACCCAACAATATTTCTATCAGGATATAAAAGTTGAATTGGAAAGTCGAACCATAACGTAGCACCAAAGGGGTCACGTTCATATGCTTTTGGCAAGTTGATTAATAGAATCAATGTAGGGTTTTCGACGTTAGGGATTAAATGTGAAATCTGAGACATCAGATTTCGATGAATTTGCCAGCGGTATTCATGAAATCCTTGAAAGAATACGCCTGCCCGCACTCCATGGAATACAACCACGGAACAAGCAGCAACGGCTAAAACAGCACGGAACTTAGGTTTGGGCATGAGGTGAGTCACCAGCACCAGTCCTGAGATCAAGACGATCGCGCTGCCAAAACTAGACAGCATTTGAGTGCGCCAAAAGATAGCATTGCCCGCTAAAAGCAAGTAGACCGGAAAACTGAGGATCAAGATCATCAGTCCAATACTGAAGCTCACGAGTAAGTGAGCGGTGGGAGGAGTCTTTGCTCCAAATAGTCCGGGCGGCGACAGTAAGTGGGCACCAATGATAAAAGCGATGGTACATAACCCGGCGATCAGGGGTGCCAGTACGGCGATGCCGTAGGGAGAGAGTGTTGTAGCCCAGCGCCAAAACTGCAAGCTCTGCTCCATGTGTAGAAGCAAATCGTGCAGGATGGCTACTAGATTCATATCGGGTCGCAGCATAGAAGTCTGATAGTTACTTGCCTTTGAAATCCAATACTTTTGAAACTGCAAGTACCCATAAATTCCTGGGATAATGTACCAAATAGCGGTTGTTGCCAATAAAGAGCGGCTAATTTTAGGTCTCAGGGCAAATAGAATCACGGGAGCACTCAAGATAAGAACGTAGGGACTTTCGTAAGTCCACAGACAAATGTAGAGAGGCAGAAGAGATGCCACTAGGAAAAAGATTGCAAGACTCGGTTTGGGCGCTAGCCAGCTTTCTAGAAGCAGGTAGACTGCCAGCACTAGGCAAAACATGAAGCCAAACTGGTGCAATTGTCCGATCCAATTGAGGGCACCATCAGAGGCATGAACAATGACCAGCGCACCGATTAAAAATGCAAAGAGGGGATAGGTAGACCAGATCCGACGGATGATAAGAAACGTCAGTACGCCTCTACCCCACCAGAGCGACCCATAGAGAAGTTGATAGGTGGCATAACTGCCGTTGCCGTTGCCAAGCACATGTCCTAAGCCTAAAAACAAGCTATTGTACGGACGCAGGGTATCGCCATAGACTAAACAATCGTGTAAACTCCTCTGGCATGAAACAGGGAAGCCTGTTTCATACGTTAGCCCTCGATCGAATGCAAACATTCCCCACATCCCCATCACTAGTACCCAATAAACGAGTAGGGTAACAAGAATTGATCGCCAGAGAGTCTTGGTATCGTTAGGAGGAGTATTGATTAAGTCGTTCATGAATCGCCTTGTTCAAAGAAATCGTGATGGTACGCTATTACGCCATATTTTGGCAGCAAGTGAGTCATTTTGGGGGACGATCGCCCTGTTCGCGATCGCTACCGGGATATTGCTATGGCAAGTTCTGGGTCAGTTTGGCATATCACTGATTGGGCAAGATAGCAGCTTTGCCCTCTGGTCTCTTTGGTTGCCGCGCCGCGCCCTTTGGCTGAATCAAGACATCATGGTGACAGACTACGCGGTGTTTCCGTTTAAGCAAAATCTGCTGTTGGTACTGTCGCTGTTGGGCAGTGTTTTGTCTGCCGCCTTGAGTAGTCTGAGGCTGAGTCCACCGTTGGTGTTTAACCTGCTTTATGGAGTCAGTGTAATTTTCACAGGTTGGGCAACGGCTGCTTACCTGCTGCACTTGCGGGTTCCCAGAATATTGGCGCTTTTTGCGGGGCTACTGCTCATTTTTAGCCCGATCATGTACTACCGCTTAAGCCAAGGATATCCCACCTTGATGGCGCTCGGCTGGATTCCGCTGGGGTGTTTGGTGTGGGAGCAGGTACGATGGGTGAAACGTTCGCAAAGCGTCTCCAAAGGAGAATCCCTAGGGGAATCGCTGCGACGGCATGGCGTTTGGTTAACAGTGGTTTGGGTGGGTACAGTGTTGACCAGTTTACCGCTAACTTTCTTGGCACTGGTGGTTTGGGTTCCTTATATTGCAGTGGGCATCCTCCAGACTAGACGGGATGAGCGGCGAAAATTGATTGATCATCTGCTCGTGCAGGCACTCATTCTGCTGGCTGTTTTCATGACCTATCCATTGCCGGGTCTGCTAAAAACCTGGGCAGGCTTAGCGCCGCCAGCCCAAGCTATATCTTTGCAGGCTGTCTGGCAGCATACGGCAGGAATGATGCTAATTGGCTGCCTGTGGATCGGGTTAGTGGCGCTATCAATCGTGTCTTTGTTCCAAGCAAACCGTTTAGAGGCGATAGCAAATCGGACTACTCAATTGATCTGGCTGGGGATTGGACTGCTGAGTCTGGTTTTTGCAATGGCACCCGGAACAGGCTGGTTTTCCAATCATCCGCAATGGCTATCACCAATTGATTGGATCTCACTTGCCAGCATTGCCTTTTGCATCTTTATTGCGTTGAGTTTGGCTTCGTTGTGGCGACAATTTTTGCGACGGTGGGAACTGGGCGATCGCCGCATAATTGGGCTAACTACAATTCCAGTGGCGGTGTTGGCGGTGGCGATCGCCCTGCAAACGGCACCGCCAACCATTGCCTGGAATGCCTCGCCTGCCTACGCCGCAATTGGTAAGGAAGCTGGTGACTACGCAGTGTTGGAAGTTCCATTTGGCATTCGTTCGCTCACCACAGGGCAGCAGTTTGGGAGTGGGTTTGATTTACAGCAGTATGCAGTCATTCATCGCAAGCGTACTTTAAATGGTAGTGTCGCTGGATCGGGAACGGAGGCATTCACTACCTACTCCAATTCGCCGCTCTTCCGGTATCTAGCGGGCGAGGATGGTATGTCAAAAACGCTTGTGGCGGAACTCCAAACACTCGTTAAAAGTCAACAAATTGGTTATGTCATCGTGCAGTTAACCCGATTGCAACCAGAGCAGCAGGTAGAATTCTTAGATTTTTTTGATGAAAAAACTTCAAGCTTGTGTAGAGTGTTTGAGGACTCAAGTATGGTTATATATCGAACGACATGGCATCCGTTCAATTGTAATCAGCCTTTAATGTGAGAATGGATTGTGGGTGAGTAGATCTAATTGTTAGCTATGCAAGACGTTTCTCTCTATCAATTTAAAGGCGATCGCTTTTCATCCCATACGAAAATTGCGGCAAAGTTATGGGAGTTGGCATCGATCTCGCCAGTCCGCCCATTTGTTGTTTTGGATGTGGGCTGTGCGTCCGGCTTTCTCAGGCAATTTCTGCCAAGTCCAGATTTTTACTTGATTGGGATTGAGCGTGATCCCTCACTGGTTGCTCAAGCGCGCCAAACCTACGATGAGGTGCATCAAGCAGACGTTTCCCCAGACTTAATGCTTTCGTTCACTCCTCCTCATGTTGTGGTGCTAGCTGATATTCTTGAGCATTTGCCCTATCCAGAGCCAGCATTGACGAGCTTGCTGAAGCACCACATAATACCAGGGACACCGACAATCATTTCGCTGCCCAATATTGCTCATTTATATGTGCGATTGGGGTTACTGTTGGGTCAGTTCAACTATAGCGATCGCGGTATTCTTGATCGCACTCATCTCCGCTTTTTTACTCTGCGGACGGCTCAGCAGCTTTGTGTTAACTGTAATATTCAACTGCGATCGCTTGCCGTAACTCCAGTGCCACTACCTATGGTTCATCCCCTTTTCAAAGACGGGCAGTTGCTTTCTCCAGTCCATACACTCAGTGCTTTTCTAGCCTCGCTCTTCAAAGGTCTACTCGCCTATCAGTTTATTCTCAGTGGAGCTTATGAACCCTAACTCTTCTCTTAAACCGCATCGAGTGCTTGTGGTGATGCCTGCTTACAATGCGGCAAAGACCCTTAAAAAAACCTACGATGACCTGCCTCATCATGCGGTTGATCATGTCATTTTGGTAGATGATGGTAGCCGCGATGAAACGATTCGGATTGCTCAAGAATTAGGCATCAATGTATTTGCTCACAAGGGTAACTTTGGCTATGGTGCCAACCAAAAAACATGTTATTTGGAAGCATTAAAAGAAGGCGCATCCATTGTTGTGATGGTACATCCTGACTATCAATATGATCCGACCTTGCTGCCTCAGATCATTCGCCCAATCGAAGACGGTCAATATGATGTCGTCTTTGGTTCCCGCATGAAGGGCGTTTCAGCCTATAAGCAGGGAATGCCTTGGTGGAAGTACATTGCCAATATTGCCCTGACCTGGCTTGAGAACAAAACCTTTGGACTGAATTTGTCTGAATATCACACTGGTTACCGCGCCTATCGCCGGGAAGTGCTGGAAACAGTCAATTTTCTGTCTAATTCAGACAGCTTTATCTTTGATCAAGAAATTGTGGCTCAGTTTGTAGCAGGGAATTTTCGGATTGGTGATATTCATGTGCCAACCCGCTACTTTCCAGAAGCCTCTAGCGCCAGTTTTCTTGCCAGCACAATCTATGGGTTAGGCATTTTGCGCTTGTTGGCTCGGTATCACTTGCATCAGTTAGGGCTGTGGCGGAGCGCTCAATTTACTTGCCATCCGTTGCGTTACGCGCCAAGCGTTGAAGCAAAGCCAATCGTAAATCATTCCTGAAGGATGCGATCGCGCCCTTTCGGACTCACAGCATGAGAACATAACTCTGAACCATAGTAGTCCTGGATGATTCATGAACATACTCATCATTTAGCGCTTAGCTGGGTGACTGATGGCTGACCGCTAAGCGCTTTAACCTAAAACAACGTTCACAATTTTTTAGATAGGATTGCTCCATGCGACTGAGCCAATTTTTTCAAGAAACACCGGTTCAGCAAGTCAAAGATTACTGGAACAGTCGTCCTTGCAATATTCGCCATTCCACCAAACCCGTAGGGACGCGGGAGTACTTTGATGAGGTGGAAGCCCGTAAGCACTT
>CASBQE010000360.1 GCA_949127665.1 Synechococcales cyanobacterium PMM_0083 | reverse complement strand
GTCTGTTGCTGTACGACGCTGCTCCAGTCGTCCTCACTAACGGCAGATTCTAAGTTTTGGCGGCGAACTGACAAGTCAGCGCTTGCGCTATCGCCTTCCCCGTCACCAGTTTCTCGGCTTTCGGCTTCTGCCATTGCCTTTCGCAGCTTCAGCTTTTTCTCATCGTAGGCTTGGCGTTCTGCCGCAGACATTGCCGCGATCGCGGCGGCTCCAATCGTGTTTGCCCACAGCCCACTCTCATCCACATTACCCGGTGGAGTAGCGCCTAGTTCGGCAATCCAGGTATTTTGCAGGGCTTCCATGTCGTCGCGCTTGGGAAACTTGAACGGCTGCACCCGCACGAAAGCGCAGATATCAGCGCCAATTTGAGTTACATGTCCCCGCAGAGCTAGGGCAACATTGCGGGAATAGCCAATATATTGAGTGTGGCGATCGCCATTCAACACCGTATACACTCCGGCAATTTTGGCATTGCCGACCGCTTCACACCAAGAATCTAAAGGCGTTACAGTTTCAGTGGTTAGGGATGGCTCGGCGATCGCGGCATCCACAGCACTATGCTCATCATCAGAACTGTAGAGGAAGCCATGCAGCCCTTCATGCGCTTGGGGCACGTTCTGATGTTCGATTGGAGTTGGGTTATCGGGTGTCACCTGAGTTTTTCCTGCAAATGGGCGATGTAACATCGATTTAACATATAGCTATTATCCCCTAGCCGAGGTCATCTAAATTTGTTCCCGTGGCAATCCGATTTTCAACTTCGCAGTAGTACAATTGACTCAACTGTTCGGAACCTTTCACTTTTTAACCATGCGACGGGACTCGATTTTTTATGCCTTGTTCCAACAGTCCCCATCCCTGCTGTTTGAGCTACTCAAAACGCCCCCTGCCAATGCCCAAAATTATCGGTTTGATTCGGTTGCTGTCAAAGAACCCAAATTTGAAATTGATGGAGTGTTCCTGCCACCGGAAACTGAAGTTCCTGGCGTAGTTTATTTTTGTGAGGTGCAATTTCAAAGAGACGAACAGCTTTACGAGCGACTATTTGGAGAATCGTTTTTATACTTTTATCGCAACCGAGAGCGTTTCAGTGATTGGTGTGCCGTAGTCATTTATCCATCCCGTTCCATCGAACAGAGTAAAACTGTCCCTTATCAAGATTTACTAGAGGGCGATCGGGTTCAGCGAGTCTATTTAGATAGATTAGGCGACCTGGATCAGTTGTCGCTAGAAGTGGGATTAATGATCTTAACGACGACTCCGGAGGATCAGGCATCAGAAGCTGCCCGAAGTTTGCTAGCACGTTCATTGCAAGAGTTACAGCCAGAAAGGAGTCGTGCCATCATGGAGATGATTACGACCATTATGGTTTATAAATTCACAAATTTGAGTCGCCGGGAGATTGAAGCAATGTTAGGACTAAATTTGCAGGAAACACGGGTTTATCAGGAAGCAAAAGCAGAGGGTGAGCAGATTGGTGAACAACGAGGACGACAGGAAGGACGACAGGAAGGACGACAGGAAGGACGACAGGAAGGACGACAGGAAGGGCGGCAGGAAGGAGAGCGATCGCTGATTCTCCGGCTACTTAATCGCCAACTGGGAATTTTGCCTGACCCAGTAACGGCTCAGATTAATGAATTATCGATCGCTCAATTAGAGGCGTTGGGTGAAGCTCTGCTGGATTTTGCAACGTTGGCTGATTTGGAAGCATGGTTAGAAAATTTGTCTAAATAAAAAATGCAGTAATCCATTCAAGATCGCTGCATTGGTAAAAAAACGTTTAATTGTAACAGTTAGCCCTTCAAGAGACAGGACTCAGCAGCTTACCTGTAGAGGCTTCTGGATTCACTTCTGGGGAGTCTTTCTCGGATGGGGGAACCACTTGCCAGAACTTTGGCAGGTATACCGCCCAGTTTTCCAAGATTTTCTTGGCTTTGGGGCTACCTGTGCGATCGCACTGTGCCTGAATCAACTCTTTTAGCTGCTGTTCACCCACGACAGAGGTAATCCGTTGGGGTTTGATGATTTCTGGGTTGACCTTGGCAGCAAAACTGTCGTCCTCATCTAAGAAGTAGGCGAGTCCGCCTGTCATGCCAGCGCCGACGTTACGTCCGGTTTTGCCCAGCACCACAATCACGCCGCCCGTCATATATTCGCAGCAGTGATCGCCAGCGCCCTCAATCACCGCTTTGGCTTGGGAGTTGCGGACGGCGAACCGTTCACCTGCCAAACCCAAGGCATATAGGGTGCCGCCGGTCGCTCCATAGAGACAGGTGTTACCGATAATCACGTTTTCGGATGGATCGTAGGTGGCGGCAGCCGGGGGGAAAATGACGATTTCGCCGCCGTGCATTCCTTTGCCTACATAATCGTTGGCTTCTCCCTCCAGTGCAAGGGTCATGCCGGGTAAGTTAAAGGCTCCAAAGCTTTGACCTGCTGCCCCATTGAAGTTGAGTGTGATCTGTCCGCTAAAGCCACTGTTGCCATATTGTTTGGCGATCGCGCCTGCCACTCTCGCCCCCACAGTGCGATCGGTGTTCACCACTTTCCAGGTTTTGGTTAGGTTAGTTTGATTCGCGATCGCTAATTGAATGTCAGCATTTGCCAAAATCTCGTCATCCAACACAAAGCCATTGCTGTGTACAGGTTCATGGATTAACCAAGAGCGATCGTCGCGGGTATCCGGTAGTTTTGTTAGGCAGTCGAGATTTAAGCTGTGGGTTTTGGTCAGGGTTACGCCTTCCCGCATTTTCAGCAAATCCGCCCGTCCGATTAAGTCTGTGAGGGATTGGTAGCCCAAACGAGCCAGCAGCGATCGCACTTCTTCTGCCACAAAAAAGAAAAAGTTGACCACATGTTCAGGAATGCCCGTAAACCGCTTACGGAGTTCTTCTTTTTGGCTGGTCACGCCCACGGGACAGTTGTTGGTATGGCAAATCCGCGCCATGATGCAGCCTTCCGCAATCATGGCGATTGTGCCAAAGCCAAATTCTTCGCCGCCCATTAATGCCGCCATCACAACATCCCAGCCTGTGCGGATGCCGCCATCCACTCGCAGCAAGACGCGATCGCGCAGCTTATTCTGCATCAACACCCGATGCACTTCCGTCAGACCCAGTTCCCAAGGGCTACCCGCATGTTTAATCGAACTCAGCGGTGAAGCTCCAGTGCCGCCTTCGTGTCCAGAAATTTGAATCACGTCAGCGTTTGCCTTTGCGACACCTGCCGCGATCGTGCCAATGCCCACCTCTGCCACCAGTTTCACCGATACTTTTGCGGTGGGGTTGATTTGGTGCAGGTCGAAGATCAATTGCGACAAATCCTCAATTGAGTAAATGTCATGGTGAGGCGGCGGTGAGATCAGCGTCACTCCAGGTTTAGAGCGGCGCAGCATGGCAATATATGGACTGACTTTGTTGCCGGGAAGCTGTCCACCTTCTCCCGGCTTGGCACCCTGAGCCACCTTAATTTCTAGCTGCTGGGCGCTGATCAAATATTCGGGAGTCACGCCAAAGCGACCCGACGCAATTTGTTTGATGGCAGAACTGACGCGATCGCCATTCCGTAGACCTTTCAGGTG
>CASBQE010000359.1 GCA_949127665.1 Synechococcales cyanobacterium PMM_0083 | reverse complement strand
CAGCCTAAAATCCCTGGTTTGAAGGGGTCAACCGCAGTCCAGAGCCAAATCTTGTTTGTTTTGAGCGGATAAAGGTTTCGAGTACCCTACGGGAAGCAAGCTACATCCAATTCTCCAAGATCTGGAGTGGTTTGGGGATCGTAGTCATCCGATAGGAGTTCTCCCACCGGTCTAACCCAACTGATGAGAGTGGTGTGATGGACTCCTTTGACCCGCTCAATGGCACGAAATCCCACACAGATGTGATTTTGTTTACCTCTGCGATGACCATTCTTACGAATATGCGTAGACTTGCACTCAGGACATTGCATTCAAATTAACCTCAAT
This sequence comes from Synechococcales cyanobacterium PMM_0083, assembly GCA_949127665.1. GTDB lineage: Bacteria > Cyanobacteriota > Cyanobacteriia > Leptolyngbyales > Leptolyngbyaceae > ULC077BIN1. The sequence goes on along the minus strand of CASBQE010000359.1, from coordinate 19,919 downwards.
CCATCTCTCCATTATGCAATGCCACTCAAGTCAGCCCACCCTGCGGGAAGCAACCTACATCCCCCAGTCTATTCTCTGGACTTGTGAGAAGAGGAGCAAGAGTTTTTCAAAGTCCCTCTCCCCTCCTGGGAGAGGGATTTAGGATGAGGGCAATCGGGAAAATCGCACATCGCGTCAAAACAGAAGTGTTTTTGCGAGAAGAACACTTCCTTTGAATGCAGCAAGTGTTACTTTGACGAAGGAACGTTACTGATTAAGTAAATTTTTATGCGGGTCTTTCGTCTTTTCTTTGGGATTTTGATTGCTTTCTGGCTATCGACTCAATTTTTGCCTAGTGCTGCTTTTGCGGCAAGTTCGGCAGCGATTCGGGCGATCGACGATAACGAAACAATCAACAAAGATTTTTCTGGGCAAAATCTAGTTAAAGCTGAATTTGCTGATGCTAACTTTAAGGACTCAAACTTTAAAGGTGCAGATCTACGTGGCGTTGTATTCAATGGTACGAGCCTGATCAATGCCGATTTGAGTGGTGTTGATTTTAGTAATGGGATCGCCTATCTAACAGATTTTTCAGGCGCAAATTTGAGTAATGCGATTCTCACGTCTGCCATGATGCTGAAGTCTAGCTTTAAAGATACGACAGTGACAGGTGCAGATTTTAGTGATGCAGCCCTCGATCGCGGACAAGTGCTGCGGCTATGTAAAAGCGCTAGCGGTATCAACTCTGTGACCGGCATCGACACACGAGAATCCCTGGGCTGCCGTTGAATCCGACAATCGCCCTAAAAAGATCGCCCTAAAAAGATAAATCTATTGCTGGGTAACCGATGCGGTCATACCGCGATCGCAAAAAACTGTTCCCACTTCGCCGCGATCGATTACTATCTACCCAACCATTGCTCTAGATCACTCAGCGTAGTGCAATGAGGTTCTCACATTTTTTTTGCATTTGCACTTTATTTTTTGCATTTGCACTTATAATAAGTAGAACAGGTGAACTAAAATATGGGCGAATGATGCGGAGCTAGCTTGCCATGAATATTTTTCAGCGTGTTTGGGGTTCGTTTGGGTTTGCAGAGGAATTTGATGATGCCGACTATGACTATGAGTACGGCGATGAAGAGTATGCTCAAAATCCAACGATGGTACAAGAAGCAGCGATGATTCCGCGTGAACGTGCGATCGCGCCATCAAATAATGTTATCGGGATGCCAAATCGGGCATCTGGGATTTCTGAAGTTGTAATTTTACAGCCTCGTTCGTTTGAAGAAATTCCTCAAGCCGTCAAAATTTTACGGGAGCGGAAATCCGTCATTTTGAATATGCTGCATATGGACCCGGAGCAGGCACAGCGCTCCGTTGATTTTGTGGCGGGGGGCGTGTTTGCGATCGATGGACATCAAGAGCGCTTGGGCGAAAATATTTTTCTATTCACTCCTAACGTCGTGCAGATTACGGCTCAAGGATCTGCCCAACCCACTTTCAACCCCACTATGCCTGTAGAGCCAACTCAGCCCTCAATGCTGCATACTATGTCTGCGATCGCGCCAACCATTGCAACCTTCGATAGTCAATTTCGGACGCAGTAGTCCCTGCACAAGAACTTAGTTTGGGATTTTCAATGGCGCGGATTAGGGATTGCTCCCAACGCACTATGAGTTGATAAGCCAAGTCGATTTGGCAGAAATATTGATCCAATCTTTACCCAAGCGGAGAAAAGATAAAGTTTTTAGCTGGCGTTATCATCCTCAAAATCTAGAATGGGCAATCTAAACGTAGATAGATACAACTACGTAAGAAAGACCCATGAAAATCATTAACGTCGCCGGATTAATTCTGCCATTGCTAACGATAATTGCAATCTTTCCAGCCAATGCTCAGCAAGAATATTTTAAGTATAGGTGCGAAGGTAGCAAGACCTTTGAAGTGACGGTCAGTCCAAATAAAGCAAAACTAAAGCTAGACGGGACTAGTACTTTAACGCTGCTTCCGCTTGATGCCAGAGAAGGGCTGAAATTTGCTGCCCAGCGGGTCTTACTAACTATGGTCAACCAAGACGCATCTATTCAAATTAACAATAGTCTTGTTTATACTCAGTGTGTTGCTCAATAGAGGCGGCTATTTAGCAAGCTGTTGTAATGGTGATCGCGTATCAAATGGCTGAGGCAATAAAGCCTTCTAACCATTTAAATACACGATCCAATTGGGGTATGGTGACCAATTTTTGCTGCCACAAAATCACTGGTAGTCGATTGAGGTTTTGGCACTGTTGAATAATGCCAGGGATTTTGTCAGAGGGAATTGCCAATTCTCCCTGAAGAAACCCAATCAACTGTTTCGTTCTACTTTCCATCGTATTCATAGTAATTAGCGCCAGTTAATTTTGCAGCACCGATTTAGTTAGGACTGCTGCCTCGTCCAAACAACGGATAGTTCATCAACAACCTTGATTCTGCCTCTACGAAGCCCATAGAGTAAGCGATCGATTAAATGCAAGTCTTCTTGGGTTGAGTAATTGCTTAGAATAGTTGCCATCATGCCATAGCGATCGGCTAATGTAAGCCTACCTGTAGAGCTAGATTGAGCAAACATTTCTGGTAATGCCGTGGGTAAGAGGCAAATTGAAATCATGAAGGTGTGCCAAATTCGATAATCCAACTATCGCTCTTCCAGAGGGAGTTTCGGGTGATTGACAAAGCTATGCTGATGTGACATCTAAGGATAAAGGGTGTGACTCAAATCACTTACTATTGGAGGGTTCTATGGGTAACGTGACCGTAAACATAGTCCCTTTTTCTAATTCACTATTGACTTGAATGTCGCCTTGATGCAAGTCAACACATTTTTTGACGATCGCTAGCCCCAACCCAGTTCCTTGAATCTTGCCTACATTGCTACAGCGATAAAACGTTTCAAACAAATGACTTTGGTCTTTTAGCGGAATGCCAAGACCGTGATCTTGCACCTGAAAGGTAGCTGTGCCCGATTGACACAGTAGGCTGAATCGAATATTGCCGCCTGAAGGAGAATATTTAATCGCATTGGAGAGGAGATTGGTGAGAATGTGCCAGAGCAGAGCAGCATCCATAACTGCGTTAGAGCAGTCTCCTTCATACTCAGCCGTAATAGTGCAATGCTGGCTGTGGCTAAAGCGCAAGTTTTCCGTTAGATCAGCGCAGAACTTTTCTAAATCGAGTGGCTCTGGCTGATAGCGCAGACCTCCCGCTTCACCACTACCCAACAACAATATTTCATCTAACAAATGGATGATCTGGCTGATTGCCGCTTTAATTCGCTCAAAATAATCATCCCTTTTTTGCTCAGTCAATTCGCGATCGAACTTTTGGAGCAATTCGACTGACGTGCGAATCGTCGTCATGGGTGTGCGAAACTCATGCGATGCCATGGAAATAAAGCTTGACTTCAGCAGATTTAGTTCCTGTTCCTGCTCCCAGGCACTCAAAATTTTGCGCTCACTGTTCTTAAGCTGTTGAAAAATCTGCTCTCGCTCAATGGCATACCGCAGCGATCGCACTAACAATTGCGTTGTAATTTGATCCTTAACAAGATAATCTTGTGCGCCATGTGCCATTACTTGCAGAGCAAGTTCCTCATCATCCATCATGGTCAGCACAACCACTGGCATGATAGGCACACTTGCCCGAAATTCGGCGACAGTTTCTAAACCATCGGAATCCGGCAGACCCAGGTCTAACAAAACAACGTCAAATGAGTTTTCTTGACACTGGGCGATCGCATTTGACAAGCGCTCAACGTGGGTCAATCGCCACTGCTCCTTGCCTAAACGCAAAAAATTTTGTCTTATCAAATCGGCATCCGTGGGGCTATCTTCCACCAACAAGATATGCATCGGTGTTGTTTCCATGAAACTGACTTGTTAAAAATGAGAAAATGCCAAAAAGCGTGATTTTATTCAAAACAATCGGCTTTAGGTCGACTGTATCTTAAGATCTGAACATCCGCATTTTTCTGACCTAATTATTTTTGCTTGCACTGGAAACTGTGAGTTTTTCAGGGTGAGAAATTTCCAATTAGGATTGGAAAGAATTTAGTTTTGAAGTCGAGTATACAAGATGCAACGGCGATCGCTCATTCTAAGGTAGTTTCACCGCAGTCAGCCAAAAATCGCTAATTAATTGCACCACTTGAATAAACTGCTCCACATTGAACGGCTTAGTCACATAGCAATTGGCATTGAGATCATAGGAACGGAGAACATCTTCCTCATTAGATGAAGTGGTCAAGACAACCACTGGAATTCGCCTCAGATCAGGATCTGCTTTCACCTCTGCCAAAATCTCTCGACCATCCATTCCAGGGAGATTCAAGTCAAGCACGATCAAATCGGGACGAGGCGCATCGGCATATTTCCCCCGTTGATATAAAAAATCCATTGCCGCCTCGCCCTCTTCGACCCAGTGCAGCCTATTGGTAATTTTGGCTTGCTGAAGACTTTGCATCGTTAGGTTGGCATCACTGGGAGAGTCTTCAATTAGCAGAATCTCGATTGAGTTGAGGGTTTGAAGCGCCATAGGAAGGGTGGGGGATAGAGGGATAGGGGATTGTGAAGTAGAATGTGGTGCCAATTTCTGGCTGAGATTCTGCCCAGATGCGCCCGCTGTGGCGATCGACAATTTTTTTGCAAATCGCTAACCCAATACCCGTGCCGGGAAACTCGCGGCGGGTGTGGAGACGTTTAAAGATTTCAAAGATGCGCTCCAGATAGCGAGGCTTGATGCCAATGCCATTATCGCGGATAGAGAAGAGCCATTCTGAAGAGTTGGGTGCCAGATGTTGGGGGTCAGGGGCTATTTTGGCTGCACTCCAAGCGCTAATGTGAATGAAGAGCGGTTCTTCTCGCCGAAATTTGATGGCGTTGCCAATCAGGTTTTGCAATAGCTGGGTAAGCTGAGTTTTATCGGCAATGATGACGGGCAAGGGATCATAGGTGATGGTGGCGCTACTTTCAGCGATCGCTACTTGCAAATTATCCAGGACCCACTTCAATATCGCGTTACAGTCTACCGCAGTAAACACCAGATCGCGAGTGCCAACGCGAGAGTACTCCAGCAAGTCTTGAATGAGCTGCTGCATCCGTAATCCCCCTTCCACTACATAAGCTGCATACTGTTGACCTGTTTCATCCAGGTGATCTGGATAATTTTTTGACAACAGTTGAGTGTAGCCAATGACCGCCCGCAGAGGTTCCTGCAAATCGTGGGATGCAACATAAGCAAACTGCTCTAGCTCTTGGTTAGAGCGGGTTAAATCTTCATTTGTTTGATTTAGCTCAGCGGTTCGCTCTTGGACTTTAATCTCCAGTGCTTCATTCAGGCGTTTGAGTGCTGCTTCTGCTCGTTTGAGATCGCTCACATCTAGCCCAATGCCCCAAGATGCCCAACCGGGAATTGGAAATCGGTCAGAAATATTAGACCACGAAATGGTTTTGATGCTGCCATCTTTGCAGGTAATCTCCCATTCCCATTGACGGTAATCATTGCCGCGATCGCTCCATGCCAGCGTCATTTGCTGTCGATATGCCACATCGGGATAGAGCAGTTCCATAATTTGAGGATTGCCCACCACCTCATCAGCACGATAGCCCGTCACCCGCTCACATTCGCGATTCCATTCAACAATATTCCGGTTTTCATCAAAAGCATCTAACATCACGGGCATATTTTGCAGGATCAGATGCAAGCGTGCTTCACTGTGCCGGATCTGTTCTTCTATTCGTTCGCGTTCAGCTTGATTGCGCTTAGCTTCGCTAATATCGCTGATCAATGCAAAATAGCCTTTCACGGCTCCCTGTTCCCCAAAATCGGGAATGTAGGTCACAGAAACCCAGCGATCGTAGCCATCTTGATAGGCTATTAGGCTTTCATAGGAGACTGTTTGCCCTGCCAGAACTGCCTCAACGTGTGGTTGAGTGATTTGATAAGCCGATTCTCCGATCACTTGTCTCAAAGATTGCCCGGTCAAATCTTTTTGAGACACTCCAAACCACTCTTCATAAGTGCGGTTATTAAAGCAATAGCGCAGATCAGCATCAAGATAGGAAATGAGGACAGGCAGAGCATCAGTAATCAAGCGAAGTTGCTTTTCACTTTTCAAAAGTGCCTGGTCTGCTAGCTTGCGTTCTGTTAAGTCAGTTTTTAAAGCAGCGTTTACCTGAGCGAGTTCCAGGGTGCGGTTTTGCACATTTATTTCTAGGCGATCGTGGGCTTGTTGAAGTGATATTTCTGCCTGATAGCGATCGCGAATTTGCTGTAAAAGCAGAGAAAATATGCCAATCAACAGGCTAAACCCTAGTGTGCAGCCAATTCCATTCAGCAAAAGAGTGCGTTGAACGCTCCTATCTGCCGCTGCAGAGCGGTAGTCCAACAAAGTACGCTCTATTGCGATCATTGCCTGCAATTCAGATTCAATCTTTTGATACAAACTGACAGATTGGTTAGAGATGGCAATTTGTGCAGATTGATTTGACGGATTTTGTTGAAATAGATTAAGCGATTGTTGCAGGAGCGATCGCTGCTTTGCAATCAAGGGTTTAAGTGCATCTAACCGACGCTGCTGATCAAAATTATCTTTGGTTGATTGTTGAATTTGGGCGATCGCGCGATCGGTTTTTTTGGCATTGTCCCTTAATTCCTCCTGTGCGGCGGTATCTTTAACCCCTGTAAGAATGTAGCTGCGTTGCTCTCTTCCAGCCGCTTCAACCCTGCCGAGAACCGTATGAATCGACTCTAAAACCTCGTAAGTACGCTGAACCGAACGCCGAGTCTCATTCAACTGCTGCACCTGAACATGAGATTCAGCAGCGACTCCGCCTAACAGCAATATTGCTAAAGCAAATCCACTTGTAGCGACTTTTTCAGAAAGCTTTTGCAAGGAAAAATCCTCCTTGTGACAGCGGGGTTTAGTTAGATTATCCCGTCTTTGTCGCTCGGACATTGAATTGTTAATCGAAAAGCTTGGTATTCATAGCAAAACTCTCCGTACATTGATTACGGAGAGCTTGGTAAGCGTTAGGTTTTTAAGTAATAAAACCAGCAGTCTATGCCGCGTTGCGAGTCATCAAGCCCCATAGGAAGATAGCAACCATCGCGCCCAAAACAGCAATCACTACGCCGGGAATGGTGAAGGCAACAGAGGATAGCTGAAGACTACCCGTCGAGAGAAGCGTGTAAAGGCTACCACCTACAAACGCACCCACTACACCAAGGATCATTGTTGAAAGAATGCCGCCGCCCTGAGCGCCGGGATAAACTGCTTTGGCGATCGCGCCAGCCAACAGACCCAAAACCAACCATGCAATAATAGTCATTTTTTTTAATCTCCGAGAACGTGTGTTTCAACCGCTGAAACAATCCTACCGAGTCAACCTCTGAGATACGTCCATCTAGAGAGATAAGCCGCCGCAACCTAAAGATAGAGAGCAATAATCGGTTGAAAACAATTTCATTTTTTGAATCCAAATCCTGATTTAGGCTGTTTTACTTTAGATTTTGCTCGATCTTTACTCACCTCCAACACTGCATCTTGAAACAGTTCATGTAAGTGAACAGGTACACTTGCAATTTCAGGTAATGTCGGTTCTAAAGATTTCTGATTGTCTATCAACAGTTCATCCAAATCCTGTTGCAAGTCAAATTCTGGACGCTTCAAAGTGACTTGCAAAATGGATTGCAGTGCATCTGGATATTGGGCTGCAAGTCGATGCCACACAAAGCTATTCATCTCTGCATTTTCTAAATGCTGAAAAATTTGCTTTTCGGTGTTGGGGTTAGTCTGCCAATCATCACTTTCTAACAATGTTTTGAATGCTTGATAAGTGGTCAAAAAGAGTTGCCCCCATTGAGGATGAGTCAATGCAGTCACTTGATCGGCTTGTTTTAGGTGAGCAGGCAACTCAATTTGAGGAGCTACCATTTTAGTAGAAGCCGGACTTTCAAGCATTTGAGTGATTGTTTTGGCATCTGCACCCAAAGCTTCTGCCGCAGAGGCAATATCGTCTTTCGATGTGCCTGTTTTTTCGGCTAATTCTGCTAGGGTTAATGACTCATCCAATCCAGAACTCTTAACCTGTTTTTGAGTGATGTAGGTTTGGAACTCGGCTACTTTTTTACTGAATTGATATCCAGGCAATGTGATTTCGTCACTGCCAAAAAAGTCTAAAAAGTCTTGGTGGTAATGTTCGACCGATCGCCATGCTTCTGCCAATAGTTCAGGTGCATCGCTGTAGAGAAAAGCTGGATAGGCTTTTTTGAAGTTGCCGATCGCCACAGCTAGCTTAGGTTTACCTAATTTTCCAAGCGATGTCCAATCACTCAAAAATATCCATTCCTCATCCGTTAGCGGAGCAATCTGAGTGAGCAAAATTTCGCCAACTTTCAGCCGCGCCATAGTTTGCAGTGAGTTTGCATCCATTGGTTTGACGCGATACTGCTTGGCGGTTGTCCAGTTGATTAACTCAAATCCATCGGGCAAAATTTCCCCAATCTCAAATAAGCCAATAAAAGCACGGTGCCAGCTTTGTAACAAGGCGCGATCGCTCTCTGCAACTGAATCTAACTGCGCTAGAAACAATTGAATCGGGGTTGTGTCCTCTACGATTCCTTCTACTAAAAAGCGATCAACGACCAACTTACGCTGATGCAATTCTGATTGGTAAGAGCGAGCAGATTGGTCAGCACTGAAGGTTTCTAGGGCGATCGCGATTTCGCCTTCGGCATCTAAAACAAAATCCGTTAGTTCTTGTTTTAGCGCTCTAGCTCGTTCCAAAATAGTATTCACCTAAAATCCTCATCGTTCTAGCCGCACCTTACTACCACACTTAGCAATAAGCAACTACCTGAAGGCTGAATTATGGAAATGTTGGAAATGAAAACTAAGCACAAACTAAATTCATCAAAGGCAGTTAGCGCCGTCCTTTTTTCTCATAATATTGCTGGTGATAGTCTTCTGCTAGCCAGTATTGAGCGGCAGGTGCAATTTGAGTGACGATGGGTTTATCGTACTTGCCAGATTGCTGAAGTTTATCTTTAGAAGCCTTTGCTGCTAACTCTTGGGCTGATGTATGAAAAAAGATGACGGAGCGATATTGCTCGCCGCGATCGGCTCCTTGGCGATTCAGGCTGGTGGGATCGTGAATACTCCAAAACAAATCTAATAAGGTTGTGTAGGGCGCGATCGCGGGATCGTACTCCACCTGAACCACTTCGGCATGTCCGGTAATTCGAGCGCACACATCTAAATAAATTGGGTTTTCAAAATGTCCACCCATATAGCCAACAGAGGTTTTGGTTACGCCTTTAACTCGGCGAAAAGCAGTTTCAATGCCCCAAAAACATCCGGCTCCAAAAGTTGCTATTTCCATAGTTAAGACCGGTTTCAGGTTTCAGGTTTCGGGTTTCAGGCTTTAGAGAACTAGGTGTAATTTAGGCAAGTAGAACGATCCAGTAGTGCTAATTTCCAGGGTTTATGGAGCTAACTCTTGGGTCGATGCTCTAAGTGTTGCTTAGCCATTTACTCAATTCGGATAACCGACTTGTTTAGATCGGCTGACCGCAAAAAGTAGGAGTACTACGACAAATCGTGAGGTTCTCCACACCAGATTTATTTATACCAGTTTGGGATGATGAATTTGTGAATCAGAGGAATCAAATGAAAAACAAATTTGCACTAACAGCATTCTCGAACTGGATTTTTAGTTGGTATCGCAGCACTATTCGTAATCCTAAATGGCGTTGGTGGTTGATTTTGGGAAGTTTGGCTTATTTAGTCGATCCCTTTGATGCGCTCCCAGATTTTTTGCCAATCGTGGGCATGATTGATGACGGTTTGATTGTAACGGTGCTTGTTTCAGAAGTTTCTCAAATCATGAGCGATCGCCTCAAATCCCAAAAAAATAAGTTTTCCAATGGCTCAACAGCTAATGTTGAAACGCCTGCGATTGATATAAAAAGTGTTTCTCTTAGTTAGTTTGACCTCAGTTCTTTCTTAGTAACTTTCTGAGTGAAAGTTATTTTACTCGCAATTTTTTACACTCTTAAAGGAGATTTATAATGGCTACTCTAATCAAAGAAAAAATTACTGCTGATTTGCAAAAAGCAAAGGCAGAAGGTGGCTTGCGAGTTGAAAAAATTCGCGAGATTTTCAAAACTGCTGTCGCTCAGTCCATTGCGGAAGTAAAAGACGGTTCGGGTGGAGTTCGGGCGATCGCAAAAGACAGTATGGCAAGCGTGATAGACATTTTGAATGAAACAGGCAATAACACCCAAGCAGAGGTGAATGCATCGGTTGAAGGCATTGTGGAAGGCGTTCAAGAGAGCAACTACAATGCAGCAGATATCGGGGGTGCATTGGCTGAAATTGAAGCTTCTGGCAACCAAACCTCTGCGGATATGCAATCGTTGATGGCGGCTGTGCTGAATGCCCTAAAACGCACGAAGCAATATGCCTTGCTGATGGAGCGTTACGCTGAAGTGAAAACTCGGCTTAATACGGTTGATGCTCAACTGGCGGGAAAATATGGCGATCGCTATCAACAAGTGAAGCAACAGCTTGAAAAAATCTGGGGAATTGCAAAAGTCTGGTTTGCGAAAGCGAAAGCAACAGTCAGCGCTCCTGACCCCGTGCAACGGATGCACATAGAGCTGGGTGCCAAAATGGCTGAAAAAAAGTAAGCCTAAAAAACTTTCGGCATGATGACTGAAAACTTTTCAATATATGCAGAAGCCAAGAGAAAAATGACCCAACCTCTTGGCTTTCAGCGTTTAAAGATTTTTTCTAATTCAAAGAATTTTTACTGCAAATCGGTTCGCCACCTAAATTTACTAAGGAACCTAAAGATGAGTGGAAAAATCGTTCAAACTACTAGAGTTTGTTTTTAGAAAACTATGTTGAAAGTTGCGGTTGTCCACAGTAATGACCCAGATTCAGAGGCTGCGATCGCCGAAATCATCGAGCAATGCAGCAAAACTTTCAAACTATCGAGCAATTAAACCAAGCGCTGGGGTGAAACTTTCCAATCTTTGGTGGCTGCGCCGCCGACTCCTGGAAGTTTCACCAAACTCATCAGTTTTACCAAAATGAGTCACTCAGCGAGAGCATTGTCATCCTGCTATTTGCGGGAGAACTTCAGTTTTCTCATGGGATTGCTAGCGGCTGGAAACCCATCGGAGAGAGGCTGCGTCATTAAAAGGCAAGAAAGACAAGTCTGCGAAATTGACGGCAGTTATTAAATGTGGCTACCAAAATTGTCAGTCAAAACGGTAAACACATCTAAATATTTTCCTTACAGACTGCAAAATGTACTTGACCTTAATCGGCTGCTCCTTCTAATGTAATTTCACGTATTGAGAGGAGTATTTCATGGACTTTCTAATTCCGTTCATTATTGGTGCTGTTGTCACGGCGATCGCACTGCTACTCATTTCAAAAATTCCCTTCCTGGGAATTGAGATAGATGGCGTTGGTAAAGCGCTGCTGGCTGGGGTTGTGTTTGGGATATTGAGCTGGGCTTTGGGCTGGATGGCTGGCAGTAAAATTCTTAATGTTCTCACATTGGGAATTTTGTGGTTGGTGGTCAATACGATTATCTTTGGTTTGTCTGCCTGGTTAATCGAAGGCTTCCGTCTACGCAACGGCATCATTAGCGCAATTTTGGGCGCGATCGCGCTCACTTTTGTCAACTCGGTGCTGTTTAAGCTGCTGGGAATGGTCTTTCCTAATGTGGTTCCAGCGCTTTATTAGCGCCCACTGACGAGTAGAGACGCAAAATTTTGCGTCTCTATTATTTTTTGTCCGTTAGATTTTATTGTGGATTAGCAACGGCAGTATACTTTCACCCCACAACGTTCTGTTCCAAAACTGTAACCAGATGCCATCTATGAGACTGCCAGTGCGAAAGTGAGTACATCCTAACAATTCAACTTGTCCGTGAGGAGATGACTCAATGAAATCACTAATGCTAGATCATCAATGGCTTTGGAACTCTTGGAAACCTTTAGCAATCACCCTTGGGGTCACTAGCCTGTACTTGATCCCGCCTGCGATCGCCCAAGAAAAACTGCTGCGAACCTTGACAGTTAGTGGACGCGGCACCGAATTTATTCCAACAACATTAACTCAGGTGCGGCTTGGGGTTGAAGCTCAAGGGAAAACTGCGAATGAAGTCCAACAAGTTGTTGCCCAGCGCTCTAACGCCGTGGTTGATTTGTTGCGATCGCGCAAGGTTGAAAAGCTAGAAACCACCGGAATCAATTTGAATCCAACCTACCGCTATGACAATGGCAACCAAACCCTAACGGGATACAGCGCTAGCAATATTGTTAGTTTTCGCATAGCAACGTCAAAGGCTGGCGCACTGTTGGATGATGCGGTCAAAGCAGGTGCAACACGGGTAGATGGGGTGAGCTTTATTGCAACCGAGGGCGCGATCTCAAGTGCCCAAAAAGTCGCCTTAAAAGAAGCCACTCAGGATGCCCAAGCTCAAGCGGATGCAGTATTAAGCGTTCTTAATCTGACCCGCAAAGATGTGGTCGGAATTCAAATCAATGGTGCTTTTACGCCGCCTCCACGCCCTTTGAGGGCAGATGCAATGGAACTGAAAGCCGCTGCCGCCCCCAGCCCTGTGATTGGTGGAGAGCAACAGGTTGAAGCCTCAGTAACGTTACAAATTAGTTACTAAAGAAATTGTCACGCGATGTGCGACTTTCCCGCAGCGTGGGCTGACTTTAGTCGCACATCAGGTATGCCAGCAAGTAGAAGTTAAAAGTTGAACAGGATGGGCAAAGGTATGGACTTCAAATGCCCCTTCTGCTCTCTAGTCTTCTACTTTTTAGAACTCATCTTCATATCCACTCTTACCTGCTGTCTCAGCTTCGTTGTCGCGCTTTGAACCTAGCAATTCCATCCGTTCAACCCGCACGACCGGTTTAGACCGCTCCGCTCCAGTATTTCGATCCTTCCAAGCGTCAAACTTAAGTGAGCCAGTAATTCCAATCAAACTGCCCTTACGGACGTAATTTGCCGCTAGTTCAGCCGTCTTTCCCCACAGTTCCAAATTAAACCAATCAGGCTGGTCATTATTCTTGGTTTGGCGATTGACTGCTAATGTCAAGTTACAAACAACACTACCCGATTCAAAATATTTAACGTCAGGATCTCCCCCAACTCGACCCACCAATGTCACAACATTTAAACTCATAATCCATCCCGTTGAAAGTAAAAATGCATTATTCAAGACCATTTATCTTAATCGAAATTAATCGAAATTTGCTTAGCTCACAGAGCTTATTCAGCAGCGATGGTGCGAGATTCAGACATTCTCTGATCGCGTCAGGCTGATTTTGTCGGAAAAAGGCACTTGCAGTCGGCATTCCATCACAGCTAGTCATTGAGGAATCAGAATCCTTTTAATAAAAAGTGGAATTTGATGTAAAGTGAAAACTCCGGGGCGTAAACATCCCGATTTGCAGTTGACACAGGGTACATTTTACACATTGGAATTGATTTGCTTCTTGAGTTGGGTTGGGTTCCTAGAGATAGGCTCTATATATGAATATGAGTGAATTTTTTTCTAACCTAGACGACTAAACGAAAGCATCATAGAATTCGTTTTAGATTAATCTATCGACTTAGTGGATTGAATTTATTCTATCAAGCGATCGCGTTCAACTTGTTCCTTCTTTGAGGCATAGAGACTAGTGGGTCTTTTCAGTCGCTTTTCCCTGTCACGGGATATGGGTATTGATCTTGGCACTGCCAATACGTTGGTCTATGTGTCAGGTAAAGGAATTGTTCTGCAAGAGCCATCCGTAGTGGCGATGGATCAAGATGAAAAAGTCCCCTTGGCGGTTGGAGAAGACGCTAAAAGGATGCTGGGAAGGACTCCTGGCAATGTCGTCGCGCTTCGCCCTCTCCGGGATGGCGTGATTGCAGATTTTGACACAGCCGAGTTAATGCTGAAGCATTTTATTGCGCGGGTCAACGAAGGAAGAACCTTGGTGGCTCCCCGCATTGTGATTGGAATTCCGAGTGGAGTCACTGGGGTTGAGCGCCGAGCGGTGATGGATGCGGCTTCCCAAGCTGGAGCGCGAGATGTTTACCTGATTGATGAACCCGTTGCGGCTGCGATCGGTGCGGGATTGCCAGTGGCTGAGCCAACTGGCAATATGATCATCGATATTGGCGGTGGAACCACAGAAGTTGCTGTTCTGAGTTTGCAAGGAACTGTTTTAAGCGAGTCTGTGCGGGTTGCTGGCGATGAATTGAGCGAAGCGATCGCCCACTACATGAAGAAAATTCATAACCTTGTGATTGGTGAGCGCACGTCGGAAGAAATTAAGATCACCATTGGTTCTGCGTATCCGATTGATGACGATGTTCAAATGGATGTGCGCGGTTTGCATCTGTTATCTGGCTTGCCTCGAACGGTTACTGTAAAAAGTGCTGAAATTCGGGAAAGTATGGCAGAGCCGCTTTCGGTGATTGTGGACGCGGTTAAGCGCACTCTAGAACGCACTCCACCCGAACTGGCAGCAGATATTATTGATCGCGGGATTATGTTGGCAGGCGGCGGCGCTTTACTCAAAGGGCTGGACACGCTAATTAGCCACGAAACGGGAATTGTGGTTCATGTGGCGGCTGATCCACTCAGTTGCGTGGTGCTAGGTACTGGTAGAGTGTTAGAGAACTTCAAACAGCTTGAACGGGTCTTCAGTGGTCGTTCTCGCAATTTCTAAGTTTTTCTGGCTCAGAATGAATTATTTCAATTTTCATAATTTGAAAAAAGGTTTATTCTGTTAACTGAAAGAGGGAGTTAGCCTTTTCGCAAACCTGTTGATTGCATGTTTACGTTACGCCGCTGGTGGGATCGTCACCGATTACAGATTATTTTAGCTAGTTTGGCTCTTGGTTCTGCTGCTTTTTTACGGCAAACCGAGGGCGCAGTTCTGTATGAAGTTTACAAACTGGTGGCTTTTCCCTTTCAACCTAATCTGGAGCGCAAGCAGGCTTTAGAAAATGCTCAAGTTCAAGAGCTACAGCAGCGTTTAACAGAATTAGAAAGTCAAAATCAGCAGTTGCGATCGCTGGTCGGCTACGTTGCCGAAGCTAAAAAATCGCAAATTACAGCACCAGTCGTAGGTCGGAGCGCTGATCACTGGTGGCAACACCTCATCTTAGGACGAGGCACTCAAGATGGCGTTCAGCCCGGTTCTATTGTGATGGCTCCTGGCGGATTGGTTGGACGAGTCATTGCTGTGACCCCCAACACTAGTCGTGTCCTGCTACTGAGTGATCCTTCTAGCCGGGTGGGAGCGACGGTTAGCCGCAGTCGTAATATGGGATATGTGCGGGGACAAACATCCAATCGAGCAATCATGGAGTTTTTTGATAAGGTTCCCGATGTGCGTCAAGGTGATGTGATTACGACTTCATCGTTAAGTAAGCTATTTCCAGTGGGCTTGCCGATTGGGCGAGTCCAGTCGATAAACTTGAACAAAAGTCCCGCTCCTGAAGCCGTGATTGAGCTATCGACTCCCATTAGTTTTTTGGAATGGGCGGTGGTGTATCCTCACAAGCCATCTGTTCAGACTGTGCCCTCAAACCCCGGACAATCAAGCGAAAAAGCAGGTGGATCTGTGCCTGCCCAATCTGAGCCAATAGAGCCTCAACTATGAGAAATGAGTCTTTATTTGAGCAATTGCAAGATCGTCCCGTCGCTCGCGTTGTGGTCAACTGTGCGGTGACTGTTTTATCAGTGTTGCTCTGTTTAATGATTTCGCCTACCCGATTACCAGGAATGGAGGTCGCCGGGATCGGACCGAATTGGCTACTAATCTGGGTTGTGGCTTGGAGTGTAAAGCGCTCTATGTTGCAAGGTGCATTAGCGGGGTTAGCATTAGGGCTGATTCAAGATGGCATGACTGCCCATACGCCCACTCATGTGATCAGCTTGATGCTAGTGGGGATCTTAACGGCTCGATTGAGAAAAGAGCGCTATCTTCGAGAAGATTTTATTTCAGTTGCCTTAATTGCTTTTGCGATGGCAGTGATGGCAGAAACTGTGATGGCAATTCAGTATAGTATTCAGGGCGATCGCTCCTTGGTAGAAATCTGGACTTATCACCAGCTAATCGCTTTGGGATCGGCGGTTCTCAGCAGCCTTTGGGCACCCGTTATTTATTTTCCGTTGAATCGCTGGTGGCAACAAATGAGTCTGTTGGAACAACAGTCTTGAGGATTTTCTCATTCCACGTTTTTAGAGTATCTTTTAGACCTAACTAATTTGCAATAGATCGTCTGGCGTGTTGCAGTTAAACAGCATTGCCTGCTCTTGACGATTTTCATCGGGATCATCGCTGAACTGAATTGTTTGTACTATTTCTTGAGCCAACCACACCTGAAGCGATCGCCCGCCGCGATTAATAAACTGAGTCAAACTGGGTAAGCAATCAGTTCGGTAGAAGCCACACAAAGGTTCCCAACCCTTTTCGCCCTTTGGAAGTAGAGCGATCGCCCCGCCAACCCACGCTAATTGCAGAATCCAAAGTTGCAGAACTGCCTGATTGAGCCTAGGCAAATCACACGCCAGCAGCAACACCCATTCTGCTTTAATTTGCGTTTGACTCTGCGCCAACCCTTGGGCGAAACCGACTAGCGGTCCCTGCGGTTTCGAGTTGCCGGGTAAAAGCGTTTCTTCAATTAAACCGCAGCGATCGGGCACAACTTTGGAGTAATCTCTCATTGCAGCCGTGACAACCAATACTTGGGGCGCACACTGCAACGCGATCGCACAGGTTCGCTGTAGTAGCGGGATGCCTTCCACCACAATCAGCGCCTTGTCTCTGCCCATGCGAGAACTTTGCCCCCCGGCAAGAATGATCACTGAAAGCGAAGGATTCATAAGGTTGATCAGAGTTTTTCCTTAAGTGCTAGGAAGTTTCTGGCAGGGAATGCCTTGCTTTGAAAATACGCTATTGCGAAACGTGTCTTGCAACATTTTTGGGGGATCGGTATCTGGCTTTTGCTGCAAAACCCGCCGCACCCGCCACAGACTGTAACCGCTGAGCCAGCCAATATCCACTAGAGCGGTATAAAACCAGCCGTGGTTTTTCAGAAAATAGCGACGACGAGAATCATACCAATACTGGGGAAGGCGTTTGGGCGCTTGATTAGTGGCAGTAACTCCGGTACTTTGCCCTAAGATATGCATGACTCGGCTTTGGGGCACATACCAACAAGTCCACCCGGCACGTCGCGCCTGCAAGCAAAAATCGGTTTCCTCAAAATAGAGAAAGTATCCTTCATCCATCAGTCCGATCGATTCAAACACTTGCCGCCGGATCATCATGCTGGCACCGGGTAACCAGTCGATTTGCTCCTCCTGATTGCCCATCACTTTAGCCACAATCCATTTGGACAGCAGCTTAGAGACCACGCCAAGCCGCAGAGCGGAATCTAACTCACTAAAAATGCTGGGAAAACGGAATGCGTATGGCCACGGTTTGCCATCGGCTTCTTCAAAACTGCTGCCTGCAATCCCAACATCTGGATGGTGATCCATGAAATCGACCAAGGCTTTGAGGGCATTGGGGCGCACTTGCGTATCGGGATTGAGCAGCAGAAAATAGTCGGGTGGATTGGCAGTTTTAAGGGCGGGACGAATCGCATAATTGTTGCCATAGGCATAGCCGCCATTCAGCTTAGAAGGTAAGAGAGTTGCCCAATCTTGCCATCCTTCTGCCGCGATCGCCTGACCAATTTTTTCCACCGAGTCATCGCCCGAATTATTATCGATAACGGCAACTTTTGTTCCGGGAACGGATTGAATTTCATCTTCAAGAGAGCGCAAACTATCAACCACGAGGGGTCCGGTTCGATAGTTGACCATGACAATCAGCAAACGAGTTTTATCTTCAATCTGAAGTTCAGCAGACATAGCGATCCTCACAAAGTGAACGGGACAGTGGATAAATGCAAAAATAAATAGAGCTTACCAATTCACAGAGATCGAAAAAATCTCATCAGATTAAACGATTTGGATTGCTCCAATATCGTCGTTTTCAGTCAAGTTACTCTCAACGGGAAGGGCTAGTTTTGGCTGAATAATTTTGGCAGGAATGCCCACTGCCGTTGCTCCAGCGGGTATGTCGATCAAAACCACTGCATTGGCACCGATATTAGCATCGTCGCCAATCGTCACTGCCCCAAAAATTTTTGCACCAGCGCCTACATTCACCCGTGCGCCGAGTTTGGGCGCATCCAAGGGTCTTTCCAAATATCGATTTCCGAGGGTTACGCCTTGGCGAATGATGCTGTCATCGCCAATTTCACAGTATCCATGAATGACGATCGCGCTTTGATGTTCAATGACTACCCGGCGACCTACTTGGGCGGTATAGGGCAGTTCAATGCCATAGGTGTTTCTCACTTTGCGAAATAGCATCCGGTACAACACACTAAAGGGAGCGCGTAGTAGTTTGGACGATAAGCTCATCCGCCACACGCCAAATCTGTGAATGGCGATCGCGCGAAAGCCAGGTTTCGTCCAATCGCGTCCGTGAGCGATCCAATCTTCAGTAATTTGCTGCCATAACCCTAGGGGCTGCGTTGAAGATGAGTAGCTGTGTTCAGTTCGGTTGAGATTTTGGGGCATATAGAATCCTGCCGTTGGCTGTAAGCCTTTTTTAAACAAAGAGATTGGAAGTTAGGGCTTTTGCTGCTTAGTATTCCCATTTTCGATGAAAACACTATTTTTTTGAAAACAGCAGGATTTTCAACTGGGCTTTATCAACTCTTGTCACTGGTTTGAATGCATTACAACAGGTCGTGAAGCTTGGTTTGATCCACTATCACATTGGTCTACTTTTACGCTTAGAAGATGCGAAATTGACGATCTAAGTAGATTTTTAGAATGTAAAGATACAATGAGTGTCTCTCTTGTCTGGTTTTGCAGAGTTTATGGCGCTGTCTTCTATCACTCGTGCTTTGGGGCGATCGCCCCTCACCTCGGAACTGCTGAGCAAACTCAAGCAGCAGCAATGTTTGAAGCTGACTGGAGCATCGCGGTTGCCCAAAGGATTGGTTAGTTCTGCCTTGGCACAAGCAGACTCGCGCCCGTTGCTCGTCGTCACCGCCACGCTGGAAGAAGCCGGACGGTGGACGGCACAGCTAGAAGCAATGGGTTGGCAAGCCGTTAATTTTTATCCCACGTCTGAATCGTCGCCCTATGAGCCATTTGACTCAGAAGCAGAAATTGTCTGGGGGCAAATGCAGGTTCTGGCGGATTTGGTTGGAAAAGGGCAAGAGGCACAGGACAAGGGGCAAAAGAAAGAAACCGATCTCTCGCTCACCTCTCGCCCCTCATCTCTTTATGCGATCGTGGCGACTGAACGGGCGCTCCAGCCTCATTTGCCGCCAGTGGAGGTTTTCCAATCGTTTTGTTTGACCCTGCAAAAAGGGACAGAGTTGAATCTGGGACAACTGGCGGATGAGCTGGCGCGATTGGGTTACGATCGCGTAAATTTGGTGGAAACCGAAGGGCAGTGGAGCCGCCGGGGAGACATTGTGGATGTGTTTCCGGTGGCATCGGAGTTGCCGGTGCGATTGGAACTGTTTGGCGACGAACTCGATCAGTTAAGGGAATTTGACCCAGTAACTCAGCGATCGAGCGTTGGCGAAGGAACCGTGCTCGATCGCGTCGATCGCATCGTGATCACGCCAACCAAATTTGCGCCCATTATCCAAGCTAATCTTTCACTCGAAAGCACTGAAGCGATCAAAAATCACTTATCCGATCAGGAGCGAGAAGCCTTTGAAGAAGGGCAACTTTTAGAAGGCTCCCGTCGCTTTTTGGGCTATGCCTTTGATCATCCCGCCTCCTTACT
>CASBQE010000358.1 GCA_949127665.1 Synechococcales cyanobacterium PMM_0083 | reverse complement strand
CTAGAAATGTGATCCTTGCGCCATGCCAGCCAAGATGAGGCTGCAACGTTTTGCACATTAGGGTATCCTGATTCATGGGGTTTCATCATCAGAATGTAGTAATTCTCATGAAACCCTTCTCTGCTCACCTTTTGCAAGCTTTTGTCCTGTACTAAGGCTCCGAACACGCCTTGGTGTTTCTTGATGACCACAATCAACCCTTGCACACCACCCCGATCGTAGTTCGCTTCAAAAATGTAGCGCTGTGGAGCTTCAAATCTGCGCGAGAAGAGTTCTACCGCAAGCTGGAAAAAGCCTTTGCTGAGTTCACCGGACAGCGGTATTCTGGCAAGAGCGATAAATGGCGCAGTTTGGGCATCCTGGACGTGAGCTTCAAAGCTGAAAAGCAAGGGGAAGGCAAGAATAAGTCCTGGTGCTGTAAGACTGAAGTCATCACTAACCCTGACCCGACGAATTTGCCGCAGGTGTTTCTGGGAACGCCAACCACCAAAGCCATCGTCTGGACCATCCATGACGATATTGCTGGGTTTACCGAGCCACAATCTCTTCCTGCATTGCCTGGTGAATCGGACGCTCTTGCCTTGCCCGCCGCAACCCAAAAGCTCAGAAGCGCGAACCCAAACCTGGAGCCAGATGATGAACTGGATGACCTGGGTGTATTCGATACCGAGGCGATCGTGTCTGATGACGATGAATTTGATTTTGATGAAGATTTAGACGACGAGTAATAGAATGCCAACCCTCCAGTAAAGGTCAGGGTTGGCATTTTTTACAAGCAGATGCCGCTAAAACTACGTGTCTTTCTCCCCCATCTGGTAGAGGACTGGGTCAGCAGAGTCAATCAGTCGAATCAGCCAGGTGGGGGATCTTGCCTTTCTCCCAATGCCATTTGCAACCTTGAATTGCTACAGTAGCGATTCTTGATTAAAAGCTACTAAGACGAAAGACTCGGTAACTTTATTAACCTGATCTGCGTCTGAAGCTAAGTATATTATCGAGGCATTGATGGTTAGGGGATTTTTTGATCTAAAACAGGTGAAAAAACAGCAAAAGGGGCTGACAAAGCAGCAAATCATCGGAATGGTTGGTGCTGGGATCGCGATCGCCGCTGGAATTGTGACAATTAATCGTTACTTCCTGGCACGGGAACCATCACTCACTCAGGCTCCACAATCGATCGCCGGATTTAATCCATTGCTACTGAAGGTGGCGGTGGCAGTAATCATTGGCGGCTTGCTCGTCACTACTGTGATTGGCTTGTACCGTCAACTCCGCTACTCTGCGACATTGCTGCAAGAGCGACAGCAACTTCAAGCGCTGATTCACCATGCACCTGTCGTGATGGCATTCTTTGATCGCGAGGGACACACCCTGATTCACAGTGACTGCTGGTTGTCAGAGGTGAAATTCTTGGGAGAATCGATTGGTCGCAATTCGTCGTGTGTGCCCTATCACTGGAAAGACGCGCATAAGCAAGCCATTCAAGGCAAAGTGACGCACTGTGCTGAAGACCCAATCCTTTTAGACGATGGTACAAATCACTGGCTGAAATGGACGATGCAACCCTGGGTTCAAGATGGACAAATCGGCGGCAGTGTTCTATTCATCCAGCCGATTGACCAACTGGTAGAGGCGCGTGAAACTGCTCTAGAAACTGCTCGGCTTAAATCCCAGTTTCTTGCTAACATGAGCCATGAAATTCGGACTCCGATGGTGGGAGTGTTAGGCAGTGCAAAACTCCTGCTAGGTGACGGTTTGCCCCCCGAACAGCGCCAATTTGCTCAAATCATTCATTCTAATTCCCAACACTTGCTGAAGGTGATCAATGACGTGTTGGATTTCTCCAAACTGGAGGCAGGCAAACTTGATCTGGAGTATCACTGGTTTGACCTGGATCGATGTGTTGATGAAGTCATCCAAGTGATGGAACACCAAGCATTCGAGAAACTGATTGAGTTGACCGTTCATGCCAAAGGATCTGTTCCCAATCG
The DNA here is from genome assembly GCA_949127665.1 of Synechococcales cyanobacterium PMM_0083. Taxonomy (GTDB): domain Bacteria; phylum Cyanobacteriota; class Cyanobacteriia; order Leptolyngbyales; family Leptolyngbyaceae; genus ULC077BIN1. The sequence goes on along the minus strand of CASBQE010000358.1, from coordinate 8,807 downwards.
GTTGCGGGGAGATATTTATCGATTGAAGCAGGTATTGTTTAACTTGATCGCCAATGCCATTAAATTCACTCCATTACGTGGAAAAGTTAGCCTGATTGTCAGCGCCGATATTAGCCAGGAAACTGCGGTTCTGAAGTTTGAGGTGACCGATACTGGCATTGGGATTGCCCAACGAAACCATGCCAAACTGTTTCAAGCCTTCTCTCAGGTGGATGCTTCCTTCACCCGTCAGCACGAAGGCAGTGGACTCGGACTGGCGATCTCAAAACAACTGGTCAAGCAAATGGAAGGACGGATTGACTTCAAGAGCATACCGGGCAAGGGTTCATCCTTTTGGTTTACAGCCCGATTTGAGGTCGGGTATCCTGAGCCATTGGCAGCTCCCGTTGAGGCGATCGTGCCTATGAATAGAGAATTTCAACCATTGATGATCTTGTTAGTGGAAGACAATGCCATCAATCAGTTTGTCATGCAGCATCACTTACAGCGATTGGGGCATCGATCTGAAGCTGCCAACACAGGACGAGAAGCTTTGCAAAAGCTCAGCCAGAATCGTTTTGATCTGGTGCTGATGGACTGTCAGATGCCTAGACTAGATGGCTACGGTACGACTCGCATCATTCGCCGTAGCGTTGCCTATGCCTCGCTGCCCATTATTGCCTTGACTGCTCATGCCCTGGCTGAAGAACGCCAACGTTGCCTGGATGCAGGCATGAATGATTATCTCAGCAAGCCAGTCTCCCAAGTGGAACTGAGTCAGATGCTGCAACGATGGGGCAGACACGCAACTGCACCCCTACACAGTGATGGCTCTTTGCCAATTGATGTTGGGCAGTTGCTGGAATCCTTTCAAGAGCGAGGAACCGTGCTGCTGATTGTGCAAAAGTTTGTCAGAATTGCTCGGCAGGAAGTGGCTGTTCTGGATCGTGCCCTAACGCAGCGCGATTGGCAGACTGTTGCCCGGTTCAGCCATCGGTTTCGTGGAGCTTGTGTGGTCGTCAAAAGTGCCTCCTTAACCCGACTAACCGCCCAACTTGAAGGATTAGCAAAACAGCCCCGTCCAATTTTTGCCAGAGGACGAGTGTTGCTAGAAAAGTGTCGCCAGGAAATCTTGCGGATTGAATCATGGGTGCAATCAACCAGTCCACAGGCAAAGAACAATCCTACGGTGAAATCATGACCGATCAAAAGATTCAGATTATTGTGATTGAAGATCAAGAACTCGCCCGGTTTGGCTTGATGGTCGGACTCCCTAGACACAACTCTAGATTTGAAGTAACTGGTGAAGCGGAGACGGGTGAGAAAGGGTTGGCGTTGATCAGAAGACAGCAACCAGATGTGGTGATCGTAGACCTGGGTTTACCAGGAATGAGCGGGATTGATGTGACCCAGCAGATCAAACGCCAATTTCCCCAAGTTAAAGTCATGGTGCTAACCGTGAGCGTGGAGGAAGCGCATGTGCTGTCTGCGTTTGACGCTGGAGCCGATTCTTATTGCATGAAGGATAATTCGATTGGACTGATTAGCATGGCACTGGAGCAAACCTATGAGAGCAATCATTGGATTGATCCGGCGATCGCCAAGATTGTGCTGCGGGAGTATCAAGTCAACCTGACGAATCAACGTCAGACTCAAATAATCAGCTCTCAAGAAATAGGTCATGCACCAAGCGCTGCACTCAGTTCTACCAACCACATTGCAAATTTACCAGTCCCTAAACCTATGGAGCCTGTTGAAGTTGAGCCGTTGACCAAACGAGAAGTGCAGGTGTTGGAACTGATGGCGGATGGACTGAGTAATCCCCAGATTGGACACAAGCTGTACATCAGTGCCGGAACGGTTAAATCTCATGTAGGAAATATCCTTCGCAAACTCTGTGCTGATACCCGCACCGAAGCTACCAGCCGTGCGCTTAAATCTCACCTGTTTGAGCGGTATCAGCACTCCCCAAAACACGCCAGTTGATGCACGGTAAAGTCTATTGTAGATGGTCGATCGTAGTTGGTAACTACGATCGGGCAGCAGCGTCTCTTCTCTATCGTGATCATGAGCATAAACCGCTACCGCCGAGATCGTATCGACTGTCTAAGGCTCCATCACAATCATGGTCGATACGAGTTTTTATACCTATCAAGAGACACTCAAAGCTCAGCGCCAAAACCGCCAGACGCGATCGCTGCCATCTCCTCCATCTTCTGCGGCGCTGTTGCAGTGTCCCTATCGGCTGGTCACTAATCCAGTTGAATTGGATGCTGCGATTTCACCTCTTCTCTCTGCCAGGATATTGGCGATCGACACAGAAACCACAGGAATTGACCCGCAAATTGATCAACTCCGACTGATTCAAATTTCCGCCAGAGGTCAGCCCGTTTTGCTGGTGGACTGCTTTCAGATTGATGTGACCCATTGCAGCACTCTCAAACAACTGTTGCAGAGCACTGCCCTGAAGATTTTCCATAATGCCAAATTCGATTGGGAGTTCTTCACTCAAGCAGGACTGTCCCTAGTTGGACCGTTTTTCGATACCCAACTTGCCTACAAGGTGTGGGTCAGTGGGATTAAAACCTCCAGTAGTTTGAAAGCGGTTGTCCACAAGCTATTAGGGGTGTCACTCGATAAATCAGAGCAACAGAGTGATTTCTCACGGCTAGAACTAAGTCTAGAACAGCTTCAGTATGCGGCGATCGATGCAGCTATCTTGTTCCCACTCAGTCAAATCCTGGCACAAAAGCTGAAGCAAGCCGACCTGCTAAAAATTAGCCAGTTGGAATGTCAGGCGGTACCTGCGTTTGCTCAGATGGAACTGGCTGGAATGCAGCTTCACTTGAATCAGTGGCAGGTGTTAGAGAAAGAGCTATCCAACCAACAGGCTGAACTACTCACGACCCTCACTCAACAACTGGGAATTGAGTCCTCACAACCCACGCGTCAAATCAGTTTATTCGGTGGTTCTAACGTCACCCATCCTGGTAGCTTTAATCCTAATTCTAGCCAGCAAGTAAAAGCGGCATTGATCAGTAAGGGGATGACGCTAAAGTCAACGAATGCTGCTCATCTGGCTCCCCTGGTCGATCGACACCCTGCGATCTCAACTCTGTTAGCCTATCGTTCAGTTACCAAACTCCTGACCAGCTTCATCCATCCGCTCAGTCAGCAGGTGCATCCTGTTACCGGACGGTTGCATCCGACTTATTTTCAACTAGGAACTCGATCCGGTCGCGCCAGTTGCCAACGTCCACCGCTACAAACGATTCCGCATCGATCTGATATTCGCCATTGCTTTGTAGCGGCTCCAGGTAACGTGATGGTGCGGGGCGATTATTCTCAAATGGAGTTGCGCCTGGTTGCCAAAATAAGTGGCGATCTACGGATGCAGCAAGCATTCCAGCAGGGCGAGGATTTGCACTGCCTGACGGCTGCATTTCTGCTGAATAAACAGCCCGAAGCAGTGACCGATGGAGAGCGCCGATTGGGGAAGGTCATCAACTTTGGGCTGATTTACGGGATGGGTGCAAAGAAACTTCAAAGCACTGCACTGGTGAAATATGGCGTGACCATGAGCTTGGCGGAGGCGAAGACCTTTAGCCATCAGTTCTTTCAACTCTATCCCGATATTCGGCAGTGGCATAGGCAGGTGAAGCGTGCGATTTACGTCCACAAACAACGCATCTGGTATACCTTAGCAGGACGACGACGGGTGTGGGCGAAAGCCATGAAGCCTGACCCCAACGAAATCCTCAACTATCCGGTGCAGGGAACCAATGCCGACATCATCAAACTAGCAATGGCGGCACTATCCCCACTCCTACCCATTGGTTCAGTTTTCATCGGCATGGTGCACGATGAACTCCTGATCGAATGTCCGGCAGAAATGGGGCAGTCTGTGGCAAGGTTGCTGGAACAATCTATGTTGGATGCCGCGCAGCCCATACTTGCGCCAATTCCAGTCGGAGTGAATGTCAAACTGGCTCTCAGTTGGGGCGGCTAATGTTGTAGGCTGCGTCGGCTTACAGCGGTTCTCAGATGAATAAGCCACAGTGAGCGAACCAGCCCAGGGCATCATCAGCAGAAATACACTCGTTGACGATCTTGGTTAAGGCTTGGTCTAATGTTTCACGCGTTCGAGCTTTAGCCGAGCGCAAAAGTTGCTTAAGTTTTGACCAACATAACTCAATGGGCGAAAGGTCGGGGGAATAAGGCGGCAAAAACACAACGGTTGCGCCCACCGCTTCAATGGCTTCGCGCACCACGGCAGCATGATGCACAGGCAAGTTATCCATCACAATAATGGCTCCTACCCACAATTGCGGAATCAGAATTTCTTGAATGTAGAACAAGAACACGTCGGTATTGACGCTGCCAACGATGCTCATGGTCGCAATCAACCCATCGATACTCATGCCCCCAATCACCGAGATATTCTTGCCGCCATCACCAGGAACCTCACTGTCATACAAGCGTTCGCCGATGGGCGCGCGACCATACAAGCGCGTCATTGCCAAATGGATGCCTGTTTCATCAATGAACACCAAGTTGCGCGGGTCGATTGTGAAGCTCCACAGACGATGAGCAAACCGTAGATCTTTGACCCGTTGAGTTTCTTGTTCCGCTGCAATCAGTGTTTTTTTTGACGCTTAACTTGAGCTTGCACACAGCCTGTTGCATCGTCGAGACACTCACCTCCACCCCGGTGCATTGCGCCAAGCGTTCACACAACTCTTTGAGGAGGGCATCGGGTTGAGCCTTCACCAAGGCTGCAACAACGGGCAACTGCTCTGTGGTCAATTTGGCAACGGCACCGCCGCCGTGTGGCTTAGACTGCACGGTGCCCGTCTCACGCTGGTGCCGCCTCAGATCTCTGATGAAGGACAAGCTCACCTTGAAGCGCGTTGCCAATTGCCGTTGCGAGCCTTCATTCGCTGCATACGCGGCAAGGATGCGTTGACGTAAATCGACAGACAAGGGGGCAGGCATGAGTGGCTATTCCCGATCGTACAGGGCTTGCTTAGCCTAGCAGATTGTGGCTTACTCAATCAATAACTGCTGTAAGGTGCTTCCTCTAATGGAATGATTAAATCCAGGGCAATCAACAACGCCTGGTTGAGTTGGCTCAAGGTTGCTTCCGATAATTCTCCCCGAAGCTCCAACAGTCTAGTTTTTGCCAGAACCCGCACCTGCTCCCCTAAGGCAATCGAATTCCGATCTAAACCTCCATCAGGAGCCTGAATCAACACCTGAGTTGGATACACTCTTCTACCAGTTCAATAGGTCGTGCAAGGAACCACCAGCACGACTGGACTACTGGTGTTGAGAGCATTTCGACTCACGATGATGACTGGACGAGTTCCAGCTTGCTCAGATCCTTCCGTCGGGTCGAGCCGCGCCATGAAGACTTCTCCCCGTTTCATGGCTAAGATTCCGTTTGCTGTAGCGCTTCCCACTGTGCCGCAGCAAATTCTGCTTCGATTTGAAGCGCTTCAGTTCGGTACTCTGGGTCATTTGCCATTTCCATCAAGGCAGCATCAATTTCAGCTAAGTTAATGGAGTCCGATGTAACATGTTCGTCAATCACCAGCACGACACGATGTTTTCCAGGAGCAATATCTGGTGGAACTTGCAGTGTAATTGTCCCATCGGAATTAACATTTGCTGTCGTCTCGATTGTTTTCATGTTGAAGATTGGTGCCGTGCTTAACGTCATTGTACTTTGCCTGTAAAAAAGAACCGCGCCCGGTGTTCTGTGAGATTTTAGGCAATCAAAGCAGAATTCAAGAGTAAATGGATGAAGGGGTAACTTGCCGCCACGGGCGGCAGGGGGAGTGATGTGTCTGGAATAACCAAGCACAAGCAACCCATCAATTAGGAGATTAATTCCCAATGGCAACTCGAACTAATGGTACAACCCGGACTGCAACTCCTCCTGCTCCTGCAACACCTGCCAAAAAGCCAGCAACTGACTCCAAAGAGTTGGCGCGGTCATTGCGAAATGTCGTGAATCAGAAGTATGGCGTGACGCTCAAAACGCGCAGCCAGCGGGTACGAGAAGCAGTCTACTACGAACTGCGAAACCTGATTACCGGTGGAGTCGCGGCGGGAGTTCGCAAAGCTGGCAAAACGGCGGATCGCCAAAAGCTCAACAAACTGTTTGAGAAACTGTTTGGTACGGCTGAAGCGCCTACCTATGATGTGATGACGATGGCAGCGATTGCGGCTGAGTTTTCGGCTGAAGTGGACACTGATCCGAAGCAAGGCATCAAGGACTTACTGCGGCTGAATAAAGAGCGGTTACAGTCTTACAACACTCAGTCAGTCGGCGACGATGACAATGAGGACGTGAGCCTGGAAACCGGAAATGGCGGACGCGGACGCAATGGTGGTCGCCGCCCATCCAGTCCTGCGAAAGATGACGATGACGAACTCCTGGATGAACTAATCAATCAAGGAGACGATGCCACAGGCGATGACGAGAGCGATGATGACAGTTTCAACCTCGATGAAGAGGATGAAGACGAATAATCATTGATCAATCGTCCTGAACGCTCCGTACAGTAACTCTCGATAGCAGACTCGAATCTTTGCTATCGGGAGTTTTTTTAACACTTGATCAAAAGTCTCCCAGTTAGGGGATCAGCTTTAGCCAGATCAGCAGAGGACGGACGAGATCGCACCTTCTACGCTAAAGCTGTGATTCTTTTATCATGCCCATGACTCGAACCCGAACAAAAGCGATTTTGATGGCGATCGACTTTGGTGGATCGGCAACCAAAGTGTTTTATCAACAACGATCCACCGCAACGTCAGTCATCCATTTATTGACGATGTGCCCGGAAGTGGCGCAGGTGTCAGCCTCCGCGATCGCCCAGGCAACTGCCCATTCCCTGACCGGTTTGCAACCTTCACCGGAACACACTGCATGGGTGGGGGTGCCGGGTGAAGATAACTATTGGGCGGTTGGTCACTTTGCTCAACGGTTTCATGCCCATGCCGGACTGACACAACTCAAGTATGAACGAGCGGTTTACAAAACCCTGGCAGCCCTATGGGTAATTCAGCAACAACTTGCCCTACCGACTACCTTTCGGGTGGCGCTCTCGTGCCTGCTGCCTGCGGGGGAGTATGAAGACCGCCATCGGTTTCAGAAGAAGTTGACTCAGGCACTGCATCAATTTGAAACACCTGCTGGAGTGCTGCAAGTGCAGATAGATTCATTTGCCTGTGCCGTAGAAGGTGGTGGAGTCATTCTTGCTCATGCTCAGAAGTCTCCCAACTTCGCAACCACTACTACGGCTGTAGTGATGCTGGGTTATCGCAATGCCAGTGCCCTGGTATTTGATCACGGGAGCCTGGTGACGGCTCGTACCTGCACGCTCGGTTTTGTGCAGGTAGTTGAGCAAGTTCTCACCCGCAGTAGCGGACAGAGTTATGAGCGGTTGCTAGACGCGATCGTGCAATATCTCCAAACCGATAGCCTCGCTGCTTTTGTCCCCATTGTCCGGGCACGCCAGGAGCCGGATCGGACCGACGAAATCAAGCATTTAGGGGCAATCACGACTCAAGCGATCGCGGATTACAGCCAAAGCCTACTGTCCTGGCTAGATGAAGTCTTGCCGATGGATATCGATCAGGTGGTTTTTGCTGGAGGCAGTGCCGACCTGTTGCGCTCCCACTTGCTGTCGCACTTTCGTTGGCAAACCTGTTCCTTCCATGCTGATGTCGAAGTGCCTCAAGATGGACTTCCTAACAGCATGAAAAATCGCCTGGTGGATGTCTGGATGATGTTTCAGGCACAAAAGGCGGCGCTGGAGGCAACCCAGAAAGCCAGACTTCAGCACTTTTTTTGACACCCATTTTTGATACGCATAAGGATATAAATAATGACCAAACCTCCAACGATTCATCTAGTGGATAGCGGTGCTGGCGGTAAAGGCAAATCGCTGTTCACTCTGGCGACGGCGCACTACTGCGAAACCAAAGGCTATTATGTGCAACTGATTGATGCCGATCGCGCCACTTACAACGTCAAGCGACATTATCCCGACGCGATCTCAGCCTTCTTGAGCGAAGTCGAATATCAGGCACTCGATGCAGTCTGGCACTCGGTGGAGCAGTCCAAGTCGGTGCTGGTCAATCTGCCGGGTGGTGCCCATGAGTCTGTTGCTAATTGGCTGGATCGAGATGGACTGTTAGAGATGACCTTAGACAATGGACAACCCGTTCGCTTCATTAAATGGTTCTTGTGTGATCCAACCGAGCAAAGCCTTGTCCTGCTCAAGCAATCACTGGCTACTGATGCTCAAAGTGCCAACCGAATGCTGCATGTATTGGTCAAGAATGAGTTTTTGGGAACAGACTTGCAGTGGCAGAGTTGTGCGCAGATGGTTGAAGCGGATGTGGATCTACAATCTGCCATCAAAGCCGGTCGGCTTCTAGAGATGAAGTTTCCCAAGTTTCCACCCTACGAACGCAACAAGTTCTATCAATCAGGCTGGACATTTGCAACCGCACTCAAGCCCCCCAAGGAGTTGGAAGCAGAAATGCCTAACTCCTCTCTAAGATTTGAACGGTTGGAGCAACAGCGCATCGCCACTTTTCTCAAGAAAACAAATCAGGAGCTTGACCGCCTGGGACTTTGGAATGCCACTTTAACATTGGATGAGGCGAAAGCAAATGGGTTGCTGTCTAAGTCTAATCACTTACGGTTCGCTCATTTTCAGGGTGGCTTGTCAGATTGTGGCCCAAGGCGAGTATAAATCTCGATTGGGAAGTTCATTAACTTCAAAATCCTTCGCTGTAGAGGATTAAGAACG
>CASBQE010000357.1 GCA_949127665.1 Synechococcales cyanobacterium PMM_0083 | reverse complement strand
GGCGTGAATGCCGATGATTTGCGCGACTATCGACCGGGGATTCAAGCGGCAAAAGAACGAGGAGCGCGATCGCCCCTGGCAGAAATTGGCATCACCAAGCTGGAAGTGCGGCAAATTGCTAAACATCTCGACTTGTCGTGCTGGGATAAACCGGCTCAACCTTGCCTCAGTTCGCGCTTTCCCTATGGCGAAGAAATTACGATGGCAAAACTGCATCGCGTGGGCAGAGCCGAAGCTTATTTGCGGAAACTGGGGCTGAAAACCTTGCGGGTGAGATCGGAAGGTGATACTGCCCGAATTGAGCTTCCGGCTGAGCAAATTAAGGAATTTGTGCTGATGATGGATTTGCCGATGCTGGTAGAAAAGCTGCAATCTTTTGGCTTTGTCTATGTGACGCTGGATTTGGAAGGGTTCCGTAGCGGCAAGTTAAATCAGGTGTTACAACTGACAACCGTGGGCGATCGCCAATCGGTTTAGACCATAATTAAAGCCCAGCATTTTTAAGGAGGGGACAGCCTTTGTCCATTGTTCGTGTGCGTGAACACGTCAACCCGCTCAGCAAAAAGTATCAGGTTCCAGCCACTCCGCCGGATTGGTCAGCGATTTATGTAAATCCCCAACAGCCGTTACATGTGGATATTGGCTGTGGCAAAGGTCATTTTATCCAAGATATGGCGAAGCTTCAGGGCGATCGCAACTTTTTGGGTCTAGAGATCCGCGAACCACTGGTGGATCAAGCCAATCGTTGGCGGGATGAATTGGGCTTGAGCAACTTGCACTACCTGTTTTGCAATGCCAACAATTCTATTCGTCCGCTGCTCACCTCCTTGCCAGCGGAAATTTTGCAGCAAGTCACCATCCAATTTCCTGATCCGTGGTTTAAGCGCAGGCATCAAAAGCGGCGAGTCGTGCAACCCGAACTGGTAGAAGATTTAGCGGAGTTTCTCGTCAAGGACGGTATTGTCTTTGTGCAATCTGATGTGGAAGAGGTGGCGATCGAAATGCGCGATCGCTTTGATGAACATCCTGCCTTTACCCGTCAGCATGATGATTGGTTGCCCGATAATCCAATACCAATCTCAACTGAACGGGAGCGATCGACCCTTTCCACCAGCAATGAACCTGTGTATCGAGCCTTGTTTGTTCATGCTGAGCAATAATCTGGGCGGTGCGTTTCGGCTTCGCTCAACGCACCCACCGAGATCAGTGTTTTCATCCGTCATTAATCTTCGCCATTCCTTCTAGACCCACGATCTCAGCCACATTCGCAGTCTAAAACCGTTAGGGGATAAGGGTAAGCCCAGATAAATAGGCAGCCAGAACAGGAATGAGAAGATGACGATCGCAATGATGGCAATGCCGAGTTGGCGCAGATAGGCATGACGACTGTCCAGCCAGCGATCGACCAGCCATGCCAACGCCATTGAGGCAAACACCGATGCGCCCATGTAGTGATACAAAAATAAGCAGCGTGTTACCCGCAGCCAGGGCAACAGGTTTGCCAGATAGCAGATAGACAGGAAGACCAGCAGCGATCGCTCGGTCGAACTTAAGGCTATCGGCATGATCCAGCTTGGTTTTGTCCGCCGATTGAACCGCTGATTAATCTGAATCGCGATTTGTTGAATGAACACCCAACCGACGATCGCTAGCACGATCGCGATCGCACCCGTAGACAACCACCAGAGAAAAGGATTACCCATTGCATGAACATCATAAATCACCTTCTCGGCGTTGCTAGGTGGTAATACGACTTCTGACGGGAGTGAATCGCCTTTGCCCGTGGTTTTATAAAAATAAGCCACGGGTCGCCATAAAATTAGCCAGCTAAACCAGGTAGAGCAGTAAGGATGCACCGCTGCTCCAGTCCCCACGCGCTGATGACAACGCAAAATTTCAACCTGTAGGTTCCACAAATCGACCCAAAACCCCACCTTTGCATTTAGTTGCAAGTGGGGAATCCAAATCAAGATGTAAATAAGGCAGGGAATGACGACTAGGGCGACTAGATAGATGACCACTTGCCACCAGCGCAATCGCGCTAATTTCTTTAGCACGTCATGTTTTGTAGAATCGGTAAGTGTTGCGGAGGTGGGCGATCGCGGAAATAATCGCCAGTTCACCTGAGCAGCCAGCAACAAGCTATAAGCTGCCAGCAAAAACCATAGTCCGTTCCACTTGACCGATGCCGATGCTCCAAAGCAAATCCCTGATAGCAGCAACCAGCCGCTGCGCTTGAAAGGAGATCCATGCTCCACACTCAGCAGCAAACACCACAGACCCAGTAGCCCAAAAATGACCAGATAAACATTATTCAGGGCGTAGCGCGATTCCACCAAAAATAGCCCATCAAGTGCCGCAAATAATCCGGCGATCGCGGCATAGCGGCGACGACGAGTCAGTTGACAGGCAAGTCCGACAATCACCAGCGGAATCAGTGAACCCGTCAGTGCATTCAGCCAGCGATAAGTCCAAGGGGCAAATAACCCGCCCACTAACCCATTCATCTCCGATTGCCCAAAAGGAAGGCGACTCCCCACCCACATGCCAGCGGCAATCAAATACTTGCTTAAGGGAGGATGGCAATCAAAAAATGGAGTCCAACTTAAGTAGTTGTAGGCAAATTTGGCAAAATAAACCTCATCAAACACCAACGTATTGAAGCGCTGAATGCCCCAAAACCGCAATCCTAAAGACAGCAGCAGCAACCCAATTAGATAGAGTTTAAACCAGGAAAAGGACTGGTCAGTCGTTTTGAACAGTGCCATACCTATAAGCTAAGCGCAACTTTTTTGTCTCAACTGTCTCATACTCTTGGAAGATATGGTTAGGTTAGAATGGCAATATCTTGATTTTTAGTTCTAAGATAGACTTTCACAACATCAGAGTAAATTCAATCATGTTGGCACGAGTTAGGAGCATTTCGCGTTGATGGATCATCCTTCGCATTCAGTAGATTGCGGTTCCTTGAACGATGCTCTGCGTCTCCCACTCATCTGCGAATCTGAACTGTCTACTCAATCCATACCTGCCCAAAGAGATTCCCTAAAGCCGCTGAATCGCCAGCAAGTTTTAAACTGGCTGAGCGAGAATGTTCCCGAAAAACGGCTGAATCACGTTCTCAGGGTAGAAGAAACTGCCGTTAAGTTAGCTCAGTATCATGATTTAGATTGGGAACGTGCGGCTCAAGCTGGCTTGCTGCATGACTTGGCAAAGTATTTTAAGCCGAAACGTTTGTTGGAGTTGGCAAAAGCAGACGGATTAGAACTCGATCCAATCGACGAAATCAATCCTCATTTGCTTCATGCTGATGTGGGCGCGATCGTGGCTAGAGACGAATTTGGGGTGTGTGATGCTGAAGTGCTGGCAGCGATTCGTAATCATACGCTGGGTCGGGCTGAAATGAGCTTACTAAGCTGTGTTGTATTTTTGGCAGATAGTATGGAGCCGGGTCGGGGTGATACGACCGAGTTGAATGAACTCCGCCAGCTCAGCCGCAAAAATTTATATCGCGCTGTTTTGCAGACCTGTGAAGACTCAATGCGATCGCTATTTGCCAGTCGATCGTTGGTTCACCCCCGCGTTTTGCAGACTCGCAACTGGGCGCTGCAAATGGCGCAGCAATCTATTAAGGGCGACAAACCTAAATTGAGCAGCGCCTAGTCAATTCACTTTTTTTGTCTGATGCGATGTAGTTGAACGGTAGAGTTTGATTTTTCTTCACCCAACGTCTTTGATCTCACTGTCCAAATTTATCCCCTATTTTATTAAGGAAACACTGAATGCAAAATTCTCCCAACACTTCCCCAGCCTCCGTTCTTGAAACCTCCAATGTGGCTACTGCACCCATTGAGGACTCAAGCTTGCAGTTGGCGCTGAGCGCAGTTCACGCCGCCGAGGATCGAAAAGGTGCAGACATTATCCTGCTGAGAACGACGGCAGTGTCCCTGTTGGCAGACTATTTTGTCATCATCACAGGCTTTTCTAAGGTGCAAGTGCGGGCGATCGCCTACACTATTGCAGATGCCGTGGAAGAGGATTTGCAGCGCCTACCCAAGCATATGGAAGGACAGGGCGAAGCAAGCTGGGTCTTGCTGGATTACGGCGACGTGATTGTGCATGTGATGATGCCCCAAGATCGCGAGTTTTACGATTTAGAAGCCTTTTGGGGACATGCAGAAAAAGTAGACCATGCAGAACTGCTGGCATAATCAACGTGATCAGTTATTCCCGTTGAAAATTCCATGACTTTTTCGCCGAATGATACGCTAACCCTTATCTCGCCGAATGATCAGTTGCCCTACAATTCCGATGACATGCCATTAAAGCTGGGCGTGATGGCATCGGGGAGCGGCAGTAATTTTGAGGCGATCGCCCAGGCAATTGCCGATCGCCAGCTCAATGCTAAAATTCACGTCCTGATCTACAACAATCCTGATGCCAAGGCGGCAACACGGGCGGCACGTTGGCATATTCCGGCTGTGCTACTGAATCACCGTGATTTTGCCAGTCGAGAAGCGCTGGATGAGGCGATCGTCCAAGCCTTGCATGACCATGATGTGGAATGGGTGATCATGGCAGGCTGGATGCGAATTGTAACGGATGTTTTAATTGATGCCTTTTGCGATCGCGTAATCAACATTCATCCCAGTTTACTACCGAGCTTTAAAGGGTCACACGCCATCCAGCAAGCGTTTGCGGCAGGGGTGAAAATTACCGGCTGTACGGTTCACTTGGTGCGCTTGGAAGTAGATAGCGGCACCATTTTGATGCAGGCTGCTGTGCCGATTTTGCCCAACGACACGGTGGAAACATTGCAAGCCCGGATTCAGATGCAAGAACATCGCATTTTTCCACAGGCGATCGCGATCGCTGCCCGACTGTAGGATGCCGTTAGCGCCAGCGTAACGCATCACAACTTTCATTTTCGTAGGTTATTGTCACCTGCCACCTAAACGACTTGGCACCTTAATCCTTACCGCGCTCCTCGATCGCGCTCCAAGTCATAAATCACTTTCTCAGCGTACCAATTCGGGGTTTCTCCTGGATACCTGAGGCTAGCTTGCACAAATAACCGATGGGCAACCGCTTGATCATCGTGAAGCAACAGCAACAATTGGCGTTGCAGGGAACGACTCGCCCGGTTGAGACTGATACCCTGTGAGGGTTGAAGCGATGGATTGGCACCAGGATTCACGTCAGACTGCGGATGGTTGCGATCTACAGTCCCTTTTATTCCTAAGCAAAGCGTTACACCGCTCACCACAGCGATCGCTAACATGGCACCGAAATTCACGTCAGTCGGTTCTTCACTGGGAGGAGCGGTATCCAGTTGCATCGTTCGTGATTCAAACGAGGTCGGTACTGCAACTGAAGCCGCCAGAATGCTACCCAAGATCGCGCTGATTAATAGAGACGCTTTTGCTGCCGATTTAGAAAACACATCAAGACGAAACATGGTTGATTGCCAAACTCAATGAATAGAGGTCAACATCTTTATTATGATCATTTGCCATGACAATTCTGTGGCAAAGAGATTGCTGCAAGACTTAGATGCCCCGCTCCTCTAATTAATGGTAGTAGCTTGCTTGCTTTGCAAGCGTCAGCAAGCTTGGCACTATCGGGCTACCAAACTGCCTCTTTGAGCATCTTCATCTAAATACAAGTGCATTTGGCTCATCGGGATCTATATGGCTAATTGTTCTGCAACCAAGCGATCGCGTCTAAAATCCAACTTCCGTCTCCAAGTCTGACGAGCTAACAACCCTAAGCTCAGAGATCGCAGTCTCATGAGTTCTGCGATTGGTATAGGGCTATCGAGTCTGACAAGCTAACTGTTAGACCGTATCTTACAGATCGCTTATGATCAATGCATTCTTGTTGGTTTGGGAGTTTAAACCATGTCTCTCGCTGAATTACTTCCCTTGGTGAACAATCTGAGCCAGTCAGACAAATTATCACTCTTCAAACTCCTAGCCACGCAAGTCCCAGACGCTGAACTACAAACTATCTTTTCTGCATCAGAGTATCCAGTTTGGTCACCCTACGACGCAACGGAAGCATCAAATATTCTGATGCAGATGATTCAGGATGACCAAAAGGCATCTACTCGTGCCTAGTACAATCGAGTTTCCTTTTTCTAAGGATGAAGCATTACCTACGATCGCCATCACTCTCAGGGTAATCGCATCGTCATGAAGCAAGCAAAATTCTAGATTCCAAGTTAACATGACACTGTCAAAATCAGGACTCACTCAGAACGAAGCATCGTTGGCAGACCTCTGCCTCCAAAAGCCTCGACTAGTGACACCCATTCAACTCGCTTTGCCCACCGCCTAGTCAACGTC
>CASBQE010000356.1 GCA_949127665.1 Synechococcales cyanobacterium PMM_0083 | reverse complement strand
GTGGCAAGTATCATGAAGCCTATATGCAATCAAGCAATGTTATAGTGCTTGACCCAGATGTAGCAGAAATCTTTCGAGACTCAGCTTCCGTTAATGAAGCATTACGATTGATTGCAAAGATTGCAAAGTCTATCGCAGTCTAAACATTGCGTTGGAGCCAACCCCAAAATCGGATCGGTTCACGATCTCAAATTCTCTCAAGTGAGATCGCAGCATCGCTTGGGGATGAATCAAGTCGCCAAGTTAAGATGAAGGGGTCAAGTCGCACCGAGGTCAGGTTGATGACAGTTCGACAACCCAGATATAGCAAGGAAGAGTTCGCCCGTCGTGGTGATGAGATCTATGAGTCTCAGGCGAGATCGCGCCTTGATGTAATCATCTAACACGGGCAATACAGGAGCGATCGCTGCCAGCCCTACCAACCTGAAGATATGCGGAAAGATCCTGCCTATCCTCTCAAATGGCATACTATGCGGAAAGATTCCGTCCATCTACCTGATTAGGGATGTTATACGGAAACTATCCGCCTATTCACCCATCTTGGGGTGTTATACGGAAACGTTCAGTCTAATAAGTAGTTATGCGGCTCAGTTCATTGGCGAGAACGGTTTAATTAAGCTATATGTAGATCTCAATTTCAAGATATTTTGAAGTTTCTAGTGGTTCCATGATTATCGGAGGGGTGATGTCGAGGGTTCCTGAACGAGACTTTGGTGAACATCAAATCTTATTAAGAGATTCAAATGGTCATTTAGTCTCCGCAACAGTTAAGTTGGGTTGTCGAGACTGGAATGAGGATGGTAGGCGACGCACCGAATGCCGGATAAATTTACAGTGGTCTGGTGGTGAGATCGAAGAAACAGATTGGCATTTCTTTGAGTCTTTCAAGCGGATTAGAGAAAAATTAACGTTGTATCATCTTTTACCGATTTGTTATGGGGCTAGCAAAAGAATCGCACTTTCAAGAATGTCAATAGACATGACTCTAGGACTAGATGTGTACAAATTGGACAAAGATGGTCAGTTATGTCATCCAACTGTATGTATCTTTGACTCTGATGATGAGGTGGAGCCTGTTAGTGTTGAAAGCCAAGAGCGGTTTCAAGCTGCGTGGAGGGAATCATGCTAGGAGCCAAACGGAAATCGGTGTTGCAAATACTGTGCGTTTCATAAACCAGTTTTCAACGGGGTACGGCAACTATACAGAAGAGCGCGAAAATCTATTAAGGATCTGACGTTAGACGATATTTTAAGACGTTGTAGGGCAGCTAACACCTCGTTGGAGCAGGCAGAGGACAGTCTCTAGTGCTGCTTTTAAGGATAGTTGCTGTCACTTAATCACACTGTCAGATCGTTAGAACCGAAAGCTAAGGTTAGATTTTAGAGTGCGCGATCGCCCTCACATAGATCAGCAGTAAAGTGAAATAATTGTGGTCTATTTGTTGGATTGCCTGTGATGATGTTCTCGTGGTGGACGGCTCCATTTCCACTTTGGCTCCAACTTGGGTTGGTTGGGGCTTGGCTAGGGCTGGTTGGGCTATCTGCGGAATGGCTATACCGGACGAAACGGGCAAGCCCGGAGGTTGTGCGAAAGGTGGTTCACATTGGCGTAGGGAATGTGATTTTGCTGGCGTGGTGGCTGCAAACTCCGGCATGGTTGGGAATTGGTGCTTCGATCGCCTTCAGCGCGATCGCGTTTCTGTCCTATCGGTTTCCCATTCTGCCCGGTATCAACGGAGTCGGGCGCAAAAGTTTAGGCACTTTTTTTTATGCCGTCAGCATTGGTCTATTGATTAGTTATTTTTGGACGATTGAGCAGCCTGAATATGCTGTCTTAGGGATTTTAGTGATGACCTGGGGTGATGGGTTGGCGGCGTTAGTCGGGCAACGATTTGGTAAGCATCCTTACACGCTGTGGGGCATCCAAAAAAGTTGGGAAGGCTCCTTAACGATGGCGATCGCTAGTTTTATTGTCAGCAGCAGCATTTTGGTCAGCGTGCAGGGCAACATCTGGCAATCCTGGATCATTTCTGTTGCGATCGCGCTCTGGGCAACCGGGCTAGAAGCCTTTTCCAAGTTTGGGATTGATAATCTGACGGTTCCTTTGGGCAGCGCTGCGGTAGCATTTTACCTAAGCACTCTATTGTTTTTAGAATAGGGAACCGATCTATCATGGAAAAATCAGGATGGTATCGATCGCTAGTTGGCAAATCGCGTTTCAAGACTCGTAACCGTTCTTCTTTTGCCTAGTTCTCGCCTATCCTAAAAGTTATGCCCCCTGATCTAAAACCGCTGACATCTAATAATATTGAGGCGTTTCCTTCTACTACGCCTCCTCAGCCTGAGCAGTTGGATAACATCAAAGCCCAAATTGATCTGGTGTTGCTGGCATTAGAAGCGCTAACTGGGATTGGCTCGGAGGCAATGTTGCAAGCGGCGATCGACCTCAACCTGGAATCAATGGTGTCAGATCGAGTGGCATTGTGGCGATTGCGTCAATCTAGTCCCTTACGGAAAGGACAAGGGGGTCGTAAAAAGCTCGATGTGGAGGAGGCAAGGGCGCTGGTTCTGATTAGTTGTCATTTGGCAAAGCAGCAGCAAGAACTGATTCGACGAGCAGTGGCGTTACTAGAGCAGGTGACGGAACAGCATCGAGCGCCTCATCAAACGGCTCTGTTGGGAGATTATTTAGACAAGTTTAACAATACCTATCAAGAGCGCATGGAAGCAGGAGATGCCGTTTCTCCCGAAACGCTGATGAATTTGGCATTAAAGTTGCTGATCGATCTACTGTTTTACAGCGCCCCTCATGGGTTTCGTCGGATGTGGTTAGCCCTGCTCGATCGCACAAAACCCCACTAAATTCACACTCTGTTATTCCTATTTCTTGTTCCCTATTCCCTGTTCCCTATTCCCTATTCTCCTTTCCATATGCTCCGATCGCCATCAGTTATGCG
>CASBQE010000355.1 GCA_949127665.1 Synechococcales cyanobacterium PMM_0083 | reverse complement strand
GAAATGTTGGGCTTGGTTAAAGAGTCGAATTCGCCAACAGTTACGCGAATCCCATACTCTTCACGATGCAATCGACACCGTTCTCAAACAAGCAGCGTCCTAATAGATATGGCGGCTGCTATACTTCCCTGATACCCATTGCTTGCCTTCAAAGCCACCCCGTACACCCCGCCCTGAATTTTCTAAATCATCGAGTTCAATGTAGGCGCAGTCTTGTTTGCAGCCGACGCTAAATCCAGCTTGATAGGAACCAGAAACTGTTCGTTTCGTCCCCTTTTCCCCTTCCGCCGTACCGTAGGCTGCATCAATGCGAGCAAATAGGTTGCCAATGTCTGCGATCGCTGTGGGAAAGTCTGTCAGAGACAAATCCCCTAACCCTGGAACGCTGGCAATCTGCGTCTCAATCCAACCCCGAAACTCGCCCAACTCCACCTGACCCAGGTTGGGAATGGCATTGAGGGGATACCGACTTTGATCAACGGTATTAAGGGTCGTGTTTGCCAAATTGGGATGCTGGCTAAGAAGTTGTGCCAGAGTTTCGGTACCATTCACGGTTCTAATCGCCTTTTCCACCGCTGCTTGAACGGGTGCAACTGCCTGCAACTGAAACTCTTTGAGCGCTGGCACGATCGCCGCCAAATCCCCCAAGGTTTGCTTGCCTATCAGTGGAAACTGATTCAGCGAGGTTGTGTTGATATCTACATTGGTTCGCTGCCTAATCGCATCCAATGTCAGACGATCTACCCGTAGGTCGCTTAAATCGCCCAAGTGGAGAACCTGATCGAGTGCTTGACCCGCTTGCCAAGTGCGTTGTTGATCCCCAATCCTGATGCTGCCACTCTGCTGAATCGGAGGCAGATCGGAAAAGCTAATGCCGCTCCAGTCCGGCACCAGTGTCTGCACAGTCGTTAGGTTGCCTTGGCGATCACGCAGATCAATCTCCTGAATTTGGGTCGGTAGACCGTTGGTGGTTGGAGTCGGAGCCGCCAATGCAGTTGAACTGATCGCAACCATCGTCAACAGCCAACAGAGAAAGACCTGAACTGCGATGATGATGAATTGCCAGAAGCCATTCACCTGATGCTTTAAAGATCTGCGCGATCGCCTGTGTCGTCTTGAAGAAAATCGCTGAGTGTAGGTGGAGGACACCGAGTTCATGGGAATCTTGCCAATGAAATTCGCTACGTCCTTTGTTTTAGAGAAGTTACGTGATGATTTCGTCGGGCAGTCAGGAGGTTTCGATCCCTGCCAGCTAGGAGAGTTGCATGAGTCAACTGAAAAAATCCCCCAATCCGCTGACTGGTTTCCTGCCAGTTGGTTGAGCAATGATGCTGTGTTTGTTTGGTTGACTAGAAGTTGAATCTTTGTGATCAACCATGCAAGATATGCGCACGATTCCAACTTTGTTTCAGGCAGATACGCCGCTAGTGGCACTCAAATCTCCGTTGACCGAGCGTCCCTATGTCCTAGCGCATTTATGCCATTGGGCAAACGAAGCCGACGTTCCGCTCTATTTGTGGAGCATCGGCTATCGCCAAGTGCAGCAGGTGACGTACATCAATGGGCAGGTGCAATGTACTGTTGTCTCTGAGCAACCCGTCGATTGCATTTTTTCATTCCTTTGCAACCACCATGAACCGAGTTGGTTCGTCTTAGAAAGCTTGCTGAAACCTGATGATGGGGGTGAGTTATTAGCAGAACGAGTTGCAGAACTGACCGACACCTTCTACGCACTCTGTCAGCACGGCCATCAGCGAGTCCTCTTGCTCGATGACGATGTGCCCTTGCCCATTGCCTTGCTCCCACTCATTCCGGTGCTAGAGAATCCGTTACCCGATGCAGAATCTGTGATGCGATTTGTGCAGGATATCTGTACTCAACATTCGCATTTGGCTAGAGAGAGTGAAGTCCCAGCCCTGAACCAGTTAATACGAGCATGTCTAGGCTTGCCTCGGTTAGAATTGCGGCTGACCTTGACCCGACTGACACTCTTTTGTCATGACCTGGCTTCCTTAACGGCGGCAATGCTCGACTACAAAGTCTCCAAACTTAAAGGGCGGGGACTGGAGTTTATTGCCCAACCCGATGTTCCGGCTGGTGGATTAGATTTGCTAGAAGCCATCCTGGAGCAAGATTGCAGCTTGCTCTCGCCCCACGCGGCTCGGTATGGTCTATCCCTGCCCAAAGGGATTCTGCTTTGGGGTCCACCCGGAACTGGAAAGAGCCTGTCTGCTAAACATGCGGCGCTCAAACTGGGTGTGCCGTTGATTGCAGCAAACTGGGGTAGCTTGCGATCTCCTAAGCCCGGTCAATCAGAAAAGAATCTCGACTTCCTGCTTCAGCAATGTGGCATCAATGCACCCGTGGTGCTGTTCTTTGATGACTTCGATAAAGGCTTTGCCGGGTGGAGTTCTGATGCAGATGGCGGTGTGGAGAGTAGATTGGCAAACAAGCTGCTCACCTGGATGCAGGAACGGGTAGAGCCGGTTTACGTGGTCGCCACCTGCAATCGCTTGGAGAAATTACCCCCCGAACTGATCCGACGATTTGACACGATCGTGTTTGTCGATTTGCCCCACGCTGGAGCTAGAAAAGAAATCTTCGATCTACATTTGGCAAAATACTTTCCAGCCTTTCGTGACTCTGCTCACTCACCGCTGAGCGATCGCGACTGGCGACGATTGCTCAAAGCGACGCATTTGTGCACTCCAGCCGAGATTGGGCAAATGGTACAAAAAGCAGCACAGGAAGCATTTTATCAGGCTAGACCAGGACATTGCACAGTGGATGATTTACTCTGCCAGCGATCGCTGATGGTACCTGCAATGGTGCGAGAGGAAGAAGCGATTTTGGCAATCCGTAACCGGGCAGCCTTTGCCCGTCCGGCGGCTTCCCCCGATACCAGTCCGTGGTCAACCCCCCAGGAACGGTTATTGCGCCATCAAGCAGCAACCGAGTTAGAGCCAGTGGACGATTGGCAAGCGTCGTAGTTGTACCAGTTTGTTGTTAGTCATGGAGAACCTAAATGAACGGATATAGTAACGAACAAGATCCCGATTACCCATCGGGCTATGGCAAAGCTGGCTATGGCAACGACGGCTATGGCAACGATGAGGAAAGTAGTGCCGAAACTGGATACGGAAAGAGTGGCTATAGCAACGCTGGCTATCACGGCACAGGCTACAGCACAGAGGGCTATGGCGGCAATATGCAATCCGCTGTTGATGAGTCAAGTGTTGCATTTGACCCCAACCCGTTTTTTGGGAACGCGTGGAGAGACTAATTTTGGTTGATGAGTCAAGTGTTGCATTTGACCCCAACCCTTCAGATTCTGGCTACACGCCACCCGATGTATGGAGTTCTGGTTATCAGGAAAACGTTTATGACCAGGCAGCATTGCTCGATACTCCTTACGTTGATACTGCTGGTGATCCCAATCGCGGCGGTAATCCAGCCTATAGATACTCCATTTCTGATGAGTCGCCTGCTCACCTCAACTCGATAACGCCGCCTGAGTTTGAGCAACCGGAGCCTTTTTTACCGATTCAACCGCAGCAGAGGTCACAGCCAACCGAAGCTCAAAAAGCGAAGGAATTAGAGCAGTTGCGACGATCTCAACCCAAAGTATATCGCTCCAAAGTGTTTGATGTGGAATTAGAGCTGTAGCATCATTTGCGTTTCAAGTTTTTCAAGTAGAAGCTGTGATGAGTGCCACCGCTTTTGTAACGCAGGTAGGGGTAGGGACCACAGCCATTGATGATTTTCCACTCAATCCGGGGACTGGCTCCTGCTTTTGACTTGCGCGATCGCGGTGGCATCGGCTCTAATTCATCAGGTGTTGCTGCTTCATCATCCAGAGCATCCCGCAGTGCCAGGAGTGCTGCGATCAGTTCATCCAGTTCTGGGCGCGGCAGCCCAGATGCTAGGGCAACCAAACTTTCGACACTGACCGCTTGAGTTGCCTTCCTGGATTTGCGCTGACGAGGCATGAGGAACTCCTAAACCCAGACAAATTTAGGGTACGCACTAATCCCCGAAAAATCTGGCTTTCAGGCAATTTAGCACCCTAAATTTAAATCATAAAGAATAACTTTAGGGTACGCATTAACGCTTTTAGGTAAGGAATTTAAGCCTTATCCGCACCCTAAATTTGGCTGTCTTTGCAAATTTAGGGTGCGCTTTAATCCTTGTGTACTAGTAGTTTAGCCCTTACTTGCACCCTAAATCTTATGAGGGGTATTCAAATTTAGGGTACGCCTAAACAAACATTTGTCAGGCATTTGAGGCTTTTTGCACCCTAAGTTTTTAGCCTCTGTATCAAGACCCTACGCCTGCCCTCTCATTGAGCTATCGTCCCAAGTTTTAAGCAAATTGCCCGCAGCGACTGCTGCTGAAGTCACAGTCCCACCACTTCCCCAGACTATGACTCAGCAATCAGATTTGCTTAATGCCTTATTCCCAGTCGCAAAAGATACCCCACTGCCAGAACAGTCATTCACACCCCAAACCCTCCGCATGATGCGAGCGATCGCCCAGCTTGAACCTGTCAGCCCTGGTTTTCTCAGCGTCCTGCTGCAACTGCTGGATGTCAAAGCGGCTCACCTCAACTACTTTCGGGGTCCGATTATCGTTGGCAAAAGTGAGTGGACGAATCTGGACGTGATTACCAAACTCCGACCCGCCGTTATGCAAGAACGGTTTCTGCACATCCTGGATGAAGTGGAACAGGGAACCCTGACTGAAACGATCACACCCGCTGAAAT
>CASBQE010000354.1 GCA_949127665.1 Synechococcales cyanobacterium PMM_0083 | reverse complement strand
GAGAGTCCTCAATCTGTCATTCAGCCTTCGCGATCGCTAAACCCTAGCACTTCAGAAAGTACGTTTGGGCAATCAAATTCCTCACTTGAATTATCAGCGTCTTTAGAGACATCACTATTAGATTTAAATCAAACTTCTCAAGCATTGGAAACAACTCAAAGCAATACAGATATTCAAGCAACAGCAATTGTGCAGCCTGCTCAAGATAACCTTTTGCGATCGTCTATTGAGCCAACAACGCCAGAACCGTTATCCATAAAACCATTAGTCACTAATTTTATAGCAGAGACTCAGCCTCAACCAATTCAGGCAAAGTTTGAAACCGATGAATTACTATTGCAACAAGATCTACAAACAACACAAATAGATAATAGCAACACATTATTAATCCCCAATAATGATGTCTCAGATGTTTCATCAGAAAATATTCAGAGATTCGCTTCTGAAGCGATCGCTCCACAACAAACTGATGATGTAAAAACTTCAGAAGCAACACTTGCCTTATCATCAATTTCTGCTGAACCAGCCCGTAGTTCTGAATTTGTCATACAGCCCTCGCGATCGCCCTCATCACCCGAAAGTTCACCTTTAGATTCTACTCAGCCAGTCCGCAATTTTGACATTGCAGAACAGCCCAATTTAGAGTCGTCAACTTCCAACTTGGAACAGGGCGTTCCGGGCGGTGATGTTTCGTCCATTCAAAAATCGAGAGAGCATGATGAAATCGCGTTAGTGGCATCTACTGAAATTTCTGCTAATCCGCCACTTCAAACTGCGAACGAGATTATTCAGCCAAAAATAATCGTTTCAAACAACTCAGCTAACGATGAAATATTGACCAATATAGATAATACATTTCAACAGTCTGCTTCCGACGCGATCGCGTCCCCATCACCAGTAGATTCGATTGCTAGAACTCCCTCAAAAAGCCAACTTGAGAATAATGAAGCGGTTCTACAACAGTCGCCTATTTCAGTACAAGCACAGGCATTAGAAACGACAGAGATTAAATTAAACCTCGCTAACGCAACGCCACTCACAGAAGCTAAAGCAACTGAGGTTTCTTTAGAAAAAAATTTAGAAGCAACAATTAAACCAATAATTCAGACTGCTGAAGAATCTGCAATTGCACCTAAGTTTGATCTTCAATCCATTGAAAATTTAGAAGCTGCTCAACCATCCTTAGATTCAATCAGCACTGAGAATGTAAACTCTTTAGCAACGACTCAAACCTATCTAAATGATTTGAGCGATTATTCTTTAGACAGATCATCTACAGCATCTACACCTGATCCAACAGTCCCAAATCAGCTATCAGAATCAGCCTTATCTAAGTCTCCACGGTTGGAAAATGTGCCAGCGATACAGCCGCAGTTAGCGGAAAATGGTGTCGCTGAGATCGGGCAACCTGATACCACGTCATCCTCTTCTTCTGAGGAATTAGAGGTGAGCGCACCTAGTACGCGATCGCTTTCAGAACCAACTATTTCTCTCCAACCTGCAACTCAAGGTTTCTCTTCAACAACACCGGAAAACCTACCGATAGATAATCGATTACCTTTAGGTTCTCTAGACCAACCTGTTGACTCAACCTCTTCATTGTCAACAGATGTGCTTGCTGAGCCAACTACACAAACAGCATTAGAAGCGGTCAAAGAGCCTATGCTGCAACCACAGCTTGAAACAATTACGACTAGCGATGAGCTTTCGTCTCCTATAGAACAACTTTCTAGTGAGGACATGTCATTCTCAACTGAAGTGGCGGCTGAAATATCGGTGGATGCAAACGAAGCGATCGCTCCTCTTGTTACAGAAGTGAATCCAGTGATTTCCAGAGTAGTCGATTTACCATCTAAAGCTGCTAGTTCTGAAGGTGCGAATGCAGAAAATTCCTCAGAAAGTCAGGCAGAGTTGCTTCAACTCAAAGCGCTTACTGAGTCAACTACCTCTTTAGATACTGCCTCTTTAGAGAGTAGCGTAGCTCAATCCTTAAACCAATCATCTGATGCTGTATTAAATTTACAAGCTCAGGAAGATGCTTCTAACCAAATCTCCACAAACGAAGTTCAGCAATTATCAAGGGCAGTAGATCACTCCACCAAACGAGAAATTGAACGCAGTCAAAGTAGCTTTGAACAAGCTCAATCATCGCCTAGAAGTGAACAAGTAATTCCTGAAAACTCGATCGCGCTATCAGATCCAGCTATTCAAGAATTACAACTTAACAACAACGAGTCTATTCAAAAAACATCTGAAGCAGTTGTTGTTAACCAATCCGTTATTCCAACAGAACCCACTGAAATTGGCGATCGCGCAGCGAATCAGACTTCTTCTGAAATTACAATTGATCCACCCTTAGCTACTGATTTAGCAAGTAGTCAAGTGAGCAATAGCGCGATCGCTGACTTATCAGTTCGCGAAACTCAACAAACTATTTCAGATATAGGTGCTGCTCAACCTGTAGTGGTTGCTGTACAGAAATACGCCAATGCACCAAATACTCAACTCAATCCTCTTGAAATCACCTCAACCAATCATTTAGAGTCAGCAGTAACACTGCAACCTACATTAGAGATAGCATCAGATAATGCTGATAACGCAGAAGAAACTATCCAACGGACAATTCAACAATCAGAAGTAGAATTTTCTAGTCTAGAAGAACAGACTCAGCAAGTAATCCAAAATTCACAGATTCAAGTAGATAGTGTACAAACAGAAGCGGAGCAAATAGTTCAGCAATCGCCCACTTCAGAAAATGTAGCGATCGCTCCACCAACGCAGACTCAAATTATCCAAGTAAAAACCAGTGAATTACCGACTCTAGAATCAGATTTCATAAGAGCAGAAAATAGCAATTTAGCATTCATTAATCAACCCGTTAACCCTCAAATTACTTCAGAGCCTAGCGTTAACCAGATGATTGGTTTGAAGCGCGATAGGACTGTTCAAACTGATGTAGCCAACTTGATGCAGCCAAATACCAGCGTTGAGCAGCCAACAACTATCATTCAAGCAAAACCAGATATTCAACCAAACCAAGCGATTGACGATCGCGCACCATCTGCAATAGACATTCAATCGCTTGTTCAAAAGGCAATCACTGAGCCTGCTGCAATTCAACCAAAGCAAACAACTGATAATCGCATGTTGCCTGCTGAAGATGCCATTATCAATCCTGATCTATTTCAAGAGCAGACCATTATTCCAGATGAAACCGCGATCGCTCGCAAACTAGATCATTCAACGACTTCGGCAGAATTCAAGTCAATAGAATTCAAGAATGTTGATGAAGCTGATCAACTAATTAATCAACGTCCGTTAGACGAGACAACCTCGTTTCTCAATTCGCCGAACCTGCTTGAACCTGTCAAACCAGCTTTAGAGCCAATCATTGATCCACAGATTCAACGACAATTTAGTCATGATTCTAGTCGTGTAAACAGTGTCCCACCACAGGAAAATCAAGCGATTGAAATAAACTCATCCACAGAAAAAATTCAATGTTTTGTAGATAATTCTATAGATAACACTGCGATCGACCAGAATCTGACAAGCTCGACCAACGATGCTTCAGATACTTCGTCACTCAATCAGCAAGTGAATTTTGAGCGATCGCAAATAATCGATGTCCCAGCCACAAGCACACCATCCATTCATCCATCAGAACACCCTTTTGATGTTGCTTCTACCCCTGAAACACCCGTTCAGCGTTCCTTAGAATCGTTAGCACCAGAGCTAGATGATTCAGTTATGAAGCCAAGCCCGGAATCAATCCCGCAAGTACCTCAAGTGCTGCAAAATTTGACGGTGTTGCGATCGCTGACTCAACCGCAACCATTAGGCGGAAGCGACCCTACAGTTCAGGCAAAATCGCTGGAATCACAGTCACTTCAGGCAACACCGCGTCAGGCAACAGACACGACCAATCCTCCCTTGGTTTCGGCAATTCCAACAGCCAATGTTCTTGCTGCATCGTCTATCGAGCAATCCGTGCTAAACCGTAAACCGGAGCCTGTCAAAGTTGCGGCTACATCCCGCGATCGCCTTTCCCGCCAATGGTCAACGCTAAACGAATTGGTTCAAGGGCAAACAGTTCCTAGCCGCCGAACTTCAGTTGCCAAGACTGCTTCATCCCAAAAGCCCTCCTCTGCCAAAGTCACTCACCCAACGATTCAAGCAAAATTTTCAGAATCTTCAACACCCGTGCGCGTTACTCGACAATCATCACCAACGATTAGACGAGAGGAAGACGAGCTTCAAGATGAAGATTTCGATAATATTGATTATCTGGAAGCCTTGGCCCAAGCCATTTACGATCGCCTGCGCCAGCGAATGCGAATTGATCAAGAACGGCATGGACGCGATTACAGCGGACGGCTACCTTGGTGAATTGAAAATTGAAAACTTGTATAGGAAAAAACAATGTCATTGGTCAAAGCAAAACTAGTTTCTACAGATGGTGGGGGAACCATTGAGTTTATGTTTAACCCCACCCAGCTAGCTTTTCGGCAGCGGATTAATTTGACGAAAAACAGCGGTGCCCGGACTGGAAGAGGATTGCCTAAAGTGAACTTCGCCTACCCCGACCCTTGTACGCTTAGCATTCACGATCTGATGTTGGATTCTTACGAGGAAGGCGGTGGAAAAAGCGTTTTACCCAATCTCCAGCAGTTTGAAAAAGCTGTGAATTTTGCAGAAAGTGGCGAAGGTAAGGAGAAACGCCCGCCCACCTATGTTTTCACCTGGGGCAGCCATCAATTTATCCGATGTTTTGTGGTGGAGTTGACTTATACGCTGACGATGTTTTTGCCTGATGGCACTCCCGTTCGAGCAAAAGTGGATTTAGAACTAGAAGAAATTGATGAGTCTACCTCTCAACCTGGAATGGGCACTCCTGCCACCGTCGATCGCTCAGGAGACAGTCGCAGCAGCCGCAAAGGAGCTTAACCCATGCCCGGAACCTACACGTCAACACTCACTTTAAAAATTGACGGGCAAGCCGCTTCAGCCAGTTTAATGGAAGATGTTTTGCAGCTTTCTGTTGAAGAAAGTTTACATCTACCTGGAATGTTCACGCTGGTGATTCGCAATGATTATGCCTCTGCTCGTAGCGGCGAAAATCTTTGGTTATACGACACTATATTTGCGATTGGCAAATCGGTTGAAATTGGGTTTACTGCCAGTACCACGGAAGATGCTGATTTTGATGATGCCAAAACGGGGATTTTGTTAAAAGGAGAGATCACGGCGATCGAGGCACACTTTAACCCAGAATCTCAGGCTCCGATCGTGATTCGTGGATACGATATCAGCCATCGTCTACATCGAGGGCGCTTTAATCGCTCCTTTCAAAACATGAAAGATTCAGATATCGTGAGCCAGATTATCGGAGAAGCAGGCATTACACCTGGCACTGTTGATGATACCGGTGGACCTTATGGGTTTGGCGACCCGGTTGGCTACGTTTTCCAGGAAAACCAGACCAACATGGAATTTTTGCGGGAGCGGGCGGCTCGCAACGGATTTGAGCTATTTGTGCAAGATGGCAAACTGAACTTTCGCAAGCCTGTAGCAGGAGATTCACTTACCCTCAAGTGGCTAACAGATATTACCAACTTTCAGGTGCGGGTCAGCAGTGCCGAGCAGGTTGATTCAGTGGAGGTGCGTGGCTGGAACTATCAAACCAAGCAGCCGATCGTCTCAACCAAATCAGCCCAAACGACTCAGGTGATCACCTCTACCGACTATGGCAAAGGCAAAGCAGCCAGCACAAAGTTTAGTACCACTCCCAAGATGATTGTGGTGAATCAGCCCGTCTCATCTAGCGCCGAATCGGAGGCGATCGCTCAGTCACTTTACAACGAACTATCTGGCGAGTTTGTGCAGGCAGATGCCAAAGCCGAAGGCAACCCAACCATTCGACCCGGCAAAGTGGTTCAACTCACCCAGATGGGCAAATACAGCGGCAAATATTACGTCACCGAAACGCGCCATTTATTGCAGCAGCGAGTGTATGTAACAGAATTCAGCGTCCGGGGGCTGCGAGATGGCGATCTGCTGACGCTAATGGTGCCGCAAACGCGCCTTCAGCCAGGACAAACGATGTTAGTGGGCATTGTTACGAACAACAAAGATCCGAAGAAATGGAGCAGGGTGCGAGTCAAGTTTCCTACGCTAACAGAAGACCATGAAAGCGAATGGGCAAGGATCGTGGCGATCGGGGCAGGTAAGGATCGTGGGTTTGACTGCTTGCCAGAGGTCAACGACGAAGTGCTAGTGGGCTTTGAGCATGGCGATATTCATCGTCCGTTTATCATCGGCGGCGTTTGGAATGGCAAAGACGCTCCGCCTACCACGGTTGATAATGCGGTAGTAGATGGCAAAGTTCGCTTGCGAACCATTAAAACTCGCACAGGGCACACGCTGCAATTTGTGGAAGAAGACAAGGATGCTAGTAAAAAAGGAGTTTACTTGGATACGGTTTATGGTCATAAGCTGTACGTGAACGATAGTGACAAAAAAATCGACATTAAAACCAATGGAGGACACCAAGTTTTGCTGGATGATCAAAATAAAAAAATTGAAATTAAAACCAGCGGAGGCCATACTTTCACCTTAGATGACACCGCCCGCAAAATTACCATCAGCGGCACTAACCAAATTGAAATGACTGCCCCACAGTCCATCACCCTAAAGGTTGGAACAAACAGCCTAGAGCTTTCCATGACCAATGCGACTTTGAAAACATCCACCAGCACGGTGGATTTGGGACCTGCAGGCATTAATGTGACTGCGAATGGAGGAATGACTACAGTGAAGGGTGTAACCACAACCGTGAAGGGCGATACTATGGTGGCTGTGAATGCACCGCTGATCAACTTAGGCTAGGAGAATTTGAGTTTTGGCTTCGACGTGAACGCTCAGCCGAACGAGTTTTGAGTTTTGTTCGCGAAGCATCTCCGTAGGAAATATTTTAAGTTTTGAGTTTTGAGTTTTGAGTAAGGAGAAGATGAATGCCACTACAAACCTGCATGGGTGCTACGCTGCAATGCATTCCTTTTGGAGTCGCTCCGAGTACGCTGATGGTCATCCCAAAAGGAACCCCGGTGACGGTGAATGGTCTGTTAGCTGCCAGCATTATGGATTTTGTGCCGATCGCCAATATCCTACCGTTTGGCATGTGTACGTCGATCGCCAATCCCACGGTTGCCGCTGCCACAACCGCCGCTTTAGGAGTGCTAACGCCCATGCCCTGCATCCCGGTGACGGTTGCGCCGTGGTCACCAGGAGCGATGAAGACAAAAGTTGGCATCTTTCCTGCCCTGCCCAACACCGCCATCTGTAACTGCGCTTGGGGCGGGGTGATTAAAATAGTGGCTCCAGCCCAATTTAAGGTGAACGTGACTTAAGACAAATAAAAAATGCAATAGTCAGCCCCTTTACAATTTTTAATTTGTGCAAATTTTTTTAATGCCCGAAAATATCGGCAACAAGCTTTTTGCTATTGACGCTAGGGGAATGGGCTATGGCTTCACGATTCGTTCCACGATCCCAAGGGAAATCGCACGCTCAAAAACAGGTTCCGCAACAGTCCACTTCAATCCCAGTGCAAAATCAGTTGCGATCGCGCCCCTTCGCCCCTCCAATCCAGACTGAAACCACGTCTCAAGGGGAACTGCCTGACTT